>NZ_JAMAVT010000031.1:0-41103 GCF_023713665.1 Paenibacillus sp. MER 180
TCGCCGGTCGCCCCAGTAATGCCAGTAGCCCCCGTAACGCCGGTAACGCCAGTAGCTCCAGTCGTACCGGTAGCGCCAGTGTCGCCAGTAACACCAGTAGCACCAGTAGCACCAGTAGCACCAGTAGAGCCTGTGTCGCCAGTAGTGCCTGTAGTGCCTGTAGCTCCAGTAGCGCCGGTAGCACCAGTAACGCCAGTCGCCCCGGTAGCGCCAGTAGTGCCAGTAGTGCCAGTAGCGCCGGTGTCGCCCGTAGCACCAGTAGCACCGGTAACGCCAGTAGAGCCGGTAGAGCCAGTAACGCCCGTAGCCCCGGTAGCGCCGGTGTCGCCAGTAGCCCCGGTAGCGCCAGTAACGCCAGTCGCACCCGTAGCCCCAGTAGAGCCAATGGCACCAGTAACACCAGTAACACCAGTAACACCAGTAACACCAGTAACACCAGTAACACCAGTAACACCAGTAACACCAGTAGCCCCCGTAGCTCCAGTAACGCCAGTCGCCCCAGTAACGCCAGTAGTACCCGTAACACCAGTAGAGCCTGTAGCGCCAGTATCACCGGTAGCACCAGTAGAGCCAGTATCACCGGTAGCACCGGTAGCACCAGTAGAGCCAGTGTCGCCTGTAGCGCCAGTCGCCCCAGTAACGCCAGTCGCCCCAGTAACGCCAGTAGCACCAGTAGAGCCAGTAACGCCGGTAGCGCCAGTAACACCAGTAACACCAGTAGCACCAGTAGAGCCTGTGTCGCCCGTAGCACCGGTAGCGCCAGTAACGCCAGTGGCACCAGTAATGCCAGTGGCACCGGTCGCGCCAGTCGCGCCGGTGGCTCCAGTAACTCCAGTAACTCCAGTAACTCCAGTAACTCCAGTAACTCCAGTAACTCCAGTAACTCCAGTAACTCCAGTAACTCCAGTAACTCCAGTAACGCCTGTAGCACCGGTAGCGCCAGTAACACCAGTAACGCCAGTCGCGCCAGTAGCACCAGTAACGCCAGTCGCGCCAGTAGCACCAGTAACGCCAGTCGCGCCAGTAGCACCAGTAACGCCAGTCGCGCCAGTAGCACCAGTAGAGCCAGTAGCACCAGTAACGCCGGTAGAGCCAGTAACACCAGTAGCCCCAGTGCCGCCAGTAGCACCAGTGGCACCAGTAATGCCAGTAGAGCCAGTAACGCCAGTGGCACCAGTATCACCAGTAACGCCAGTAACGCCAGTAACGCCAGTCACGCCAGTCACGCCAGTCGCCCCAGTGGCTCCGGTAACGCCGGTAGCGCCAGTGGCACCAGTAACGCCAGTAGCACCAGTGTCGCCGGTCGCCCCAGTAATGCCAGTAGCCCCCGTAACGCCGGTAACGCCAGTAGCTCCAGTCGTACCGGTAGCGCCAGTGTCGCCAGTAACACCAGTAGCACCAGTAGCACCAGTAGCACCAGTAGCACCAGTAGAGCCTGTGTCGCCAGTAGTGCCTGTAGTGCCTGTAGCTCCAGTAGCGCCGGTAGCACCAGTAACGCCAGTCGCCCCAGTAACACCAGTTGCTCCGGTAGCACCTGTAGCACCGGTAGCGCCAGTAACGCCAGTAACGCCGGTCGCGCCAGTAACGCCAGTCGCGCCGGTGGCACCAGTAGAGCCGGTAGAGCCAGTAACACCAGTAGCACCAGTAGAGCCGGTAGAGCCAGTGTCACCAGTAACGCCAGTGTCACCAGTAACGCCAGTGGCACCAGTAACACCAGTAGCTCCAGTCGCACCGGTCGCCCCAGTCGCGCCGGTAGCGCCAGTGGCACCAGTCGAGCCAGTAACACCAGTCGCACCAGTAACGCCAGTCGCGCCGGTGGCACCAGTAGCACCAGTAGAGCCAGTCGCACCAGTAGAGCCGGTAGAGCCAGTGTCACCAGTAACGCCAGTAACGCCCGTAACGCCGGTAGCGCCCGTAGCACCAGCAACGCCAGTCGCCCCAGTAACGCCAGTGGCACCAGTAATGCCAGTGGCACCAGTGTCGCCGGTTGCACCAGTAGAGCCGGTAGCACCGGTCGCCCCAGTCGCGCCGGTAGCGCCAGTGGCACCAGTCGAGCCAGTAACACCAGTCGCACCAGTAACGCCGGTGGCACCAGTAACACCAGTTGCTCCAGTGGCTCCGGTATCGCCAGTCGCGCCAGTCACGCCAGTAGCGCCAGTCGCGCCAGTAGCGCCAGTAGCGCCAGTAACACCAGTAACACCAGTAACGCCAGTAGCGCCAGTAGCGCCAGTAACGCCAGTAACGCCAGTAACGCCGGTAGCGCCAGTAACGCCGGTAACTCCAGTTGCGCCGGTAACGCCAGTAACGCCGGTAGCGCCGGTAGCGCCAGTAACGCCGGTAACTCCAGTTGCGCCGGTAACGCCAGTAGAGCCGGTAGAGCCAGTAGAGCCAGTAACGCCGGTAACTCCAGTTGCGCCGGTAACGCCAGTAGAGCCGGTAGCGCCGGTAGAGCCAGTAGAGCCAGTAACGCCGGTCGCGCCAGTAACGCCAGTAGCGCCAGTGGCACCAGTAACGCCAGTAACGCCAGTGGCACCAGTAACGCCAGTAACGCCAGTAACGCCAGTAACGCCAGTGGCACCAGTAACGCCAGTAGCGCCAGTGGCACCAGTGACGCCAATAGCACCGGTAGCGCCAGTGGCACCAGTCGCGCCAGTCGCACCGGTTGTGCCAGTAGCACCCGTCGCGCCGGTGACGCCAGTAGCGCCAGTAACGCCGGTAGCACCCGTAGCACCAGTAGCGCCCGTGAAGCCAGTGGCACCAGTAGCCCCTCGTTGTCCGTTGGCACCCGTCGCGCCAGTTGGGCCGGTCGGACCCGTTGGCCCTGTTATACCTGTAGGTACGCCAGTCGGGCTCGTTGGGCCAGTATGAGGTGGGATTGGGACAAACGGGGGTGGAAATACATTTGCACAACTTTGCGGAGGGAAAATATTAGACCGGACTAGGTTGCTGTAGCTATTTTTCCTTAGATCCCCATCCATGGTGTATGCTCCTTCCTTCAGAATAAGTTGGATGGACAGAGACGATGTATTGGAAACAGACTAGTTTTCATAGGGACATTTCTACCAATACCCACAATGTATGTAGATGAATGTGTATCCGCAACACGAATCAGCAATCAATCGTATTACAGTTTAGGGTTGTCTGTGTGGAAGATGGTGCTTCATGAGGAATACTGCTATAATGAAAGGGAAATCGAGGTGATCAGAATGGGGAAAAAACGCAGAACAGCAGCGGCTCCGACTCAGGCTGCCACGGAGAAGCCGGCTACCTTGAAGGATTTGTTAAGTCCCGATGTCTTGAACAAGCTGAAGACTCAAGCCAAGGAACTGCAAGTCCAAGAAGACACTCGCAAGGAACAAGAGCGCCAGAAGGCTGAAGAAGCCCGCCGTGCCGAGCAGAAGAAGCTGGACAACAACTTCGAATATTTATTGAATAACAGCAGCCTGGATTGGCGCAAATATAAAAAGTAAGGAAAAGCGTGCAGACGAGAGAGTCTCACGCTTTTCCTTCTTTATCACCCTAAAATAAATGGGGGAGCATCTCCTTCCAATCCTGTACATTTGATCTCAGCGTCAAGAGGAGGTAATCTTGGTTATATAGTATTGTTACATTGTTCACATATCGGATGGAGGAGACAGCATGAACTTGCCTATCTTAAATAAATTTGAATTGTTCGAGGCGATACAGAAGCATTGGGGTGGTTTTTTTCGTCAATATGAAATGGCTCTGAACGAGCTTCAGAGTGATTTTCAAATCATTGATCTCGATTGGAAGACCAAATTCGGATATTCCCCGATCGAACATATGAAGGCACGGGTTAAGAATCCACTGTCCTTGCTCAAAAAAATTGAACGCAAAGGGATTCCGTTCTCCATGGATGCGGTTCAGAACAATATTCGTGATATTGCGGGACTGCGGATCGTTACCACATTTTTGGATGACGTATATATGATGAAAGAGCACATTGAGCAGCGCGAGGATATCCAAGTGCTTCAAGTAAAAGATTACATCCAAAACCCGAAGCCAAGCGGCTATAAAAGCTTGCACATGGTGGTGAAGACGCAGGTCATTCTCTCGCACGAAGTATTGTGGGTACCTGCTGAAATTCAGCTGCGCACATCTTCCATGGATTTCTGGGCAGCGACAGAACATAAGCTGAACTATAAATATGAAGGCGGCGAAGTGCCTGAGGATGCGCGCAACCAACTCTATGAATTATCCAAATCCGCGTTCCAAATGGACGAGCAGATGTCAATGCTGCGTAATCAGCTGCTAAAATAAACGGAAACACCACAAGGCTCCCCTTGATAAGGAGAGCCTCTTTGTAATGTCCGGATTACTTGATGCCATGCCACTTGGCAAGGTGCTCCGCATGAGAGCGCAAATAAGCATGTGGGCCAAAAAATTGATCATAATAATCCAAATCCAAATGGTGGGTCTGCAAATACATAAGTGAAAAGACGGATGGAACCGTAGCCGGAAATTTGCCGAAGGCGTCATAAACGTATTGCGCCATATGGCTGACTGCATCCCGGAACTGTTCATCGTGGATTTGTGCGCTGCCTCGTACTTTGCGGCTATCCTTCCATGGGCCTGGCGTATCGGGATGGAAGGGGCCGTTTTTGCCAAACTTGCGATCACAGAACGCATCCACAGCTGCGCGCATATCTGCAAAATGCGGCGGTGTAAACGAAGTGAACACGCCTTCAAGGCCGGTTGGATTAGGGAGCGACCACCGCTTGTCAGTATCATAGCGGAATCCAAGTCCAGGTACATTCGGATCCCCGCTAGCTCCAAGCACAGTAAGTCGGTCAATGCCGTCGAACATCCAGCCGCCTAATCCGAGTGCCTGCTGCATGAGCATGCCGGCATAGGTCGCGGTCGACAACTCAGCCGATAGTTCTGCCAATGAATATTGATCAAGGAATGTAAGCGGAAGCGGATTGTCAACATCGACAATGTCACGGAACTGCTCAATGCCCGGAATAGGTCGGTTGTTCACATCATCGTAAATGCACAGCCCATTTTGGACATAGAAGCATAGGTTCGCAATTGTATGCTGAGCCAAGTCTCCTACTGGAAAGACGAGCAGCGTACCTGGCTTGTTCGCAACCCATGAATTATGCCCCTCCATATAAGGCTCATAATTCGGAATATGTAGACGTTGATTGGAAATGCGGCGAATATTGCTGGAATAAGCTTGAATCAGGTCAATGAGCCGATGGTTGCCCTCTGAATTCCGTTCCGTAAGCGGAGGTGTGTCTCGCGTGTCGAACAGATACGTTCCTGTGTCGTCGGTAAAGAAAATCTGAGAGGTATGGAAGCCAGCCGCTGATGGAAACGTTCGACCTGAGGCTGAGCCTGAATAATTGGATAGATGTGGCTTATATCGATCATGACGGGTGACGGAATGATGCCAGCCGGTGACACCGCCAACTGCCAGGAGGATAAGAATTTTCTCTATTTCATCCAAGGGAAGCGACTCATGCTTGGACGTATAGGCCAGAGCTCCGTCTGGAATTTCAGCACCTCTGAAGAAGCGGCGCGAGCGTCGTCCGAATAAGGCGTCGAGCAGTGGATATTGCAGCAAATCCTGAAGGGTTTGTTCATCAATATGATGATGGGTTTGAACAGACAAGTAGAAGGCCTCCTTTTTAATCGGAAAATAAAAAGGAGACACTCCAATCCGTTAGAAGGATCGGGTGTCTCCAGTTGACTGGTCGAACCGCCGATGCGTATTCGCCTGTATGTTACGATGTATCATATTCCACTATATGCGTAAATGTCAATAGGAATTATCAACATTAATCCCGTTCACATGGAAAAGAGCGTAAAACAATCGTTGACAGGTACATACGGCGGTGATAAGATTCTGTTCAAATCATTATAATCACATCGGAATTATAGGTTGATGTTGACCGGACGACCGGAGACGTTATTCCCTTCATGGGGAATGACGTCTTTTTTCGTTCCTGAGACACAGTTGTTAAATACTTCGAGAAGGAGGGAATTTATGTGGTTCCGATCATTCGGGTAGAACGAGCTTCTTTTCATTATGGAGAAAGTGAAGAGCGCATTCCAGTTCTCTATGGTGTTGATTTCGAACTGGCACAGGGGGAAGCGGTGGCCATCGTCGGACATAACGGTTCGGGCAAATCAACCTTCGCCAAGCTGCTGAATGGATTGCTTCTGCCCTCAAGTGGAGAGGTATGGGTTTCCGGTACGAATACGAAAAATGTGCAAGCAAGGGAGCGACTCCGCTCGGCAGTAGGCATTGTGTTTCAACATCCAGACAATCAGTTGGTGGAGACGATTGTAGAAGATGACATTGCATTCGGGCCGGAAAATATCGGTGTGCCCCAAGATGAAATTCGTCGCCGTGTAGATGAGGCGTTGGAAGTGGTGGGAATGTCGGCATTTCGAGACCGACCGCCACATCGCTTGTCAGGGGGCCAGAAGCAGCGCATTGCGATTGCAGGGGTACTGGCGATGGAGCCTTCGTGTATTGTGTTTGACGAGTCAACGAGTATGCTCGACACCTATGGTCGGCGGGAAGTGATGGAGGTGATCCAGCAGATGCGCAATCAGGGGGTGTCCATCGTATCGGTTACTCACCATATGGAAGAGGTCGTTCATTTCGATCGTGTCATTGTGTTTCAAGAAGGCCGTATTGTACGAGAATGCACTCCGAGACAGCTGTTCACGAATCACGAGCAGCTTGCTGCCTATTATTTGGAGCCGCCAGAAATGAATCGAATAGCAGAGGGCGTTCATCGGCATGAGGAATTGTTCCGATCAGATCGGTTAACGGTAGCTGAAATGGTAGAAGAGTTCGAGCATGTGGTGAGGTGGCAGCAGCGGAAGGAGGCGTTATCTTCATGAGTCTGCCTGAATTTGCAGTACAGGTTGAGCAGTTATCCTACACGTATATGAAGGGAACGCCATTTCAGCATGATGCACTTTACGATGTATATTTCCATGCTAGGTCAGGGGAATGTGTGGCAATCATCGGACATACGGGCTCAGGCAAGTCGACGCTCATCCAGCATCTGAATGGCTTACTGCTTCCCCAAACCGGGCAAGTCAACGTGCTTGGCTACGAATTGTCCAAATCGAAGCACTTACAGTCCGAAATACGGAGGCAAGTTGTGGTTCTATTCCAGCAGCCAGAGGATCAATTGTTCGAGAAATATGTAGCTGATGATATCGCTTACGGCCCGCTTCAATATGGATTGTCGAAGAAGGAGGTCATCCAACGCGTGAAGCACGCGATGGATTTCGTTGGGCTTCCGTTCGAAACAATGAGGAACCGACCTATCTATGCGCTTAGCGGTGGACAGAAACGCAAGGTCGCACTTGCAGGACTGCTAGCTCTGGATCCGCGAGTCCTTGTGCTTGATGAACCGACTGCGGGACTTGACCCGATGTCTCGTCAGGAACTGCTGTACAAGATCAAGCGATTGTCGCGAGATGAGGGGAGAACCATCATATTTGTCACCCACAGTATGGAAGAAGTAGCCCTGCTCGCCGATCGAGTGTATGTACTGGCGGATGGGAGCAATGTCGCTGATGGAACGACACGTGAAATCTTTGCTAAACGGGAGCTCATTCATCGCTATCGCATTGGAACGCCGCAAAGTGTGGAGCTTGTTCATACGTTGATTGCGAATGGATATGACATGAACAGCAGCACATTCGGGGTTGAGGAGACGGTAGCGGAAGTAAGTAAATTACTTCATCAGGAGGTGGGGTAGAACGATGGCAGAAGCATTTGATTCGGCTCGTCATATTACGATAGGGCAGTACATGCCGGGACGTTCACTCATCCATCAATGGGATTCACGGTATAAGCTGGCGGCGTTCACCTTATATATAGGCGCCGTAGCCTTCTGTCAATCTTATGCAGGTAATATAGCTGGACTCGCAATAAGTCTGTTCATCGTCTTCCTTGCGCGCATTCCAATCGGATATGCCTTGAAGGGATTGAAGCCTGCACTTCCTTTTCTCCTAATTCTGGCCCTTCTTCAATTATTGTTCAATGGGAAAGTGTATGCGAATGGTCAGGTGTACTGGCAGTATGGATTCATCTGGCTGACAGAAGGCGGGATAAGGCTTGTCATTGTATCCACGATGAGGTTCGTAGAAATGATGCTCCTCGTGAGTGTACTGACACTGACCACCACCACAACCCAGCTTGCACGGGCCATGCACAGCTTATTGCACCCGCTGGAGAAGTTGAAGGTACCTGTTCATGCCTTCTGCATGATGATTACGATTGCCCTTCGCTTCGTCCCAACGTTCGCGCTGGAGATGGATAAGATTCGCAAGGCGCAGGCTGCTCGCGGCGCATCCTTCGGTACGATCCCATGGTGGCGGATCATGAAGCGAACACAATCGGTATTCCCTCTCATCATTCCGTTATTTCAATTAGCCCTTCAACGTGCGGAGCAATTAATTGCAGCAATGGAGTCGCGAGGATACCGATCGCATGGCAGAACCTCGTTTCGTTCGTTTGAAGCTCGAACTGCTGATGTGCTGCTGCTGTTTGTGGCGGTAGGAGCAGCCTATCTGTTGATTTGGCTGTAATGGAATGGACGATGAAGTGCCTCACATACTGTTAACACAGCTGAACAAGGAGGAACCCCTATGAGTTCAAATCCAGGTATTCGCAAAATTGTAATTGCTGGTGTTCTCGGCTCTATTGCCATCCTGCTTGGCGTCACCCAATTAGGCTTTATTCCTGTTCCGACCGCAGCGGGAACGGTAACCATTGTACATATCCCTGTCATCGTTGGAGCCGTATTGGAGGGTTGGGGAGTCGGCACGGCCATTGGTCTGATTTTCGGCGTTACCTCCTTACTGGAGTCTACCATTCCTTTATTTAAAGATCCGCTTGTCGCGATCGTTCCGCGCTTGTTTATTGGCCTAATTGCTTATTTGATCTATGCTGCGCTAAAGCGAAAGAACGAGTACATTGCCATCGGTGCGGCAGGGTTTATAGGTTCTATAACGAACACGGTACTCGTACTGACGGCGGCTGTGCTTCGCAACTACTTGTCCTTAGAAGTGGCGGTTAGTGTGGGGCTTACCAACGGAATTCCGGAGGCGATTGTCTCCGTCATTATTACAACTGCTGTCGTTGCTGGATGGAAGAAGCTCACGCCGAGTCGGAAGCAGAAGGCGAAGCTGCTGAGCGAGGAGGTGGAGGGATAATGCCCGGGCAGATTACGGATGTACCTGGTACACGAGTTGGCCAAGCACATGATGAGGAAGGAATGACAGGATGCACAGTGGTGATCTGGGAAGAAGGCGCGGTATGCAGCGTTGATGTACGAGGCTCTGCACCAGGAACCCGAGAGACCGATCTGCTCCAGCCCACCAATCTCGTGGATCACATACATGGCATCGTATTGAGTGGTGGCGGGAGTTTCGGTCTCGATGCGGCATCTGGCGTGTCAGACTATTTGGTGGAGAGAAATATCGGATTCGATGTAGGCTACGGGATTGTACCGATTGTGCCAGCGGCTGTTCTATTTGATTTATCTGTAGGCAGTCCGAATGCTCGGCCAGATCGCGATATGGGATACGCAGCAGCATCTGATGCGTCATCGGGGGATGTTGCCGAAGGTAATGTAGGTGCGGGATGCGGAGCCTCTGTAGGCAAGATCGGCGGATTCGAGCGTGCGATGAAGGGTGGTATTGGAACGGCTTCGATCAAGCTGCCAAATGGACTGGTTGTAGGAGCGATCGTAGCGGTGAATGCGCTTGGGGAAATTCGAGATCCAGACACTAGAGAACTGCTTGCGGGGCCGCTCAGTGATGAAGGTGAACTTCAAGATGGTGCAAGCCTGCATTGGCTGAAGGAGAAGCCATTTTCATTTACAGGGACAAATACGACATTAGCCATTGTAGCCACCAATGCAGGGCTGACGAAGACGGAGTTGAAGAAGGTAGCTGAAATGACGCATGATGGGTTCGCGCGAGCGATCTATCCGGTTCATACGATGTACGATGGAGATATTGCCTTTGCTGCCTCCACAGGCTCAATTGAGGCCACCGTGGATCTCGTCGGAACACTTGCCGCCGATGTGGTTGCAGAAGCCATTGCACGGGGAGTTCGCACGGCGGTTCGTGCTGGAGGGGTATTGGCTTACAGAGATTTGGCTTGCAGAGATGTAAATCCTGCCATTCTAGCGAAAGAGCGAAAGGGGAATGGTTCAGGGGAGGCAGCGCTGCGATGAGCACGGCCAATACAACCACAGCCCATACAACCACAGCCCAAACAACCACAGCCCAAACAACCCCCACAAGACTCGCTGTCATCGTCGAAAGAGATGTTCCGATCCCGATGCGAGACGGGGTGATCTTATACGCCGATATTTACCGTCCAGAAGTAGGAGTCCACCCCGTACTTCTATTGCGCACCCCGTACAATAAGGAAGATGCACAGACGATGAATTATGCGCATCCATCCTGGTATGCACAGCATGGGTATGTGGTGATTGTCCAAGATGTACGAGGAAGATGGAAGTCGGAAGGCGAGTTTGAGCCTTACCGCAACGAAGTTTGGGATGGCTATGACACGATCGAATGGGCAGCAGCCTTGCCCGATGTGATCCCGAAAGTAGGAACGTACGGCTTTTCTTATGCAGGCGCGGCTCAGTGGCATGCGGCAACGGCACGGCCTCCGCACTTGGCTTGTATGACGCCCGCGATGACTGGATCAGACGCTTATCAGGGCGGTGTATACCGCAATGGGGCATTTGCCCTCGCCTGCAATCAGTCGTGGATCATGTTCCTTACTCAGAACACGGCTAGACGACATGGACGTCCCGAATGGGAGCGGGAGCTGGCGCGTGGGGGATCTGTCATACACGGCTTGTACAGCACGCTGCCGCTTCGGGATATGCCGCTCATGAATGGTGAGTTTGCACCGTTCTATCAGGAGTGGCTGCAGCATCCGACACGAGATGAATACTGGAGAGCACTGTCCATCGAAGAGCGGTATGACCGCATTGAAGTGCCCGTCCTGCATATCGGTGGTTGGTATGATCCGTTTGTAGATGGAACCATTCGCAATTACAAAGGGGTTCAGCAGCAGGGGGCGAGTGAAGAAGCAAGGGAGAATCAATACTTGCGAATCACACCGTGGTATCACATGCCGTGGTCACGATATGTCAGTGAGCTTGACTTCGGCATTGAGGCTTCGAATCGAGTAAATGAGTGGCAACTGACATGGTTTGATAGGTGGCTGAAGGGGGATGAGCATGCACTGCAATCGTGGAACAAGATTAGCTACTTTGAGATGGGATCGAATCAGTGGAAGCATACTCAGACTTGGCCGCCCCCTCAGGTGGAGCTAACGAAATATTATTTGCATGGAGATCGAGCCAACTCCATAAATGGAGACGGTCGACTGTCGCAGGAATCGCCATCTGATGGCCCGCTGCTTGCAGATACATACATCTATGATCCTCTCATACCTGTTCCTGCGCTTGGAGGACGATCGGGTGCAGTGCCCGACCTAACCCCGATGGGGCCAAAGCTGCAGCTAGCGAATGAAGTCCGCAATGATGTGCTTGTCTATACGACAGAGCCTCTTGATAGATCAGTAACCGTTGCTGGGGAAGTTGTCGCTAGGGTGTATGCGGCGACGACAGCAGTCAATACCGACTTCGTTGCTAAATTGATTGATGTCTATCCAGATGGAAGGGCGTACAACATTGCTGAAGGCATTGTACGTACAGCTTATCGACATTCGTTGGATCATCTAGAGCCAGTAGTTCCTGGAGAGGTGGTGGCATATGACATTTCTCTCGGACCAACCGCTATCGTTTTTCAAAAAGGGCATGCGATTCGGTTAGAAATTACGAGCTCCTTGTTCCCAACGTACGATCGGAACCCAAACAGTATGATCCCGCCTGGGGATGTGACGATATCTGATCTAGCACTTGCGACTCAGACCGTGTATCGTTACGACGCTTTCCCCTCACATCTCCTTTTGCCGATCGTATCCGTACCATCTTTATAAGAGAGCAGCGTTAAATGAGTCAGATTAACTTGTTCTATGTAGTAATAAGAAGTAATGAGAGGGTTCCCCTACATTTCTTTTTGATATTGTGATTCAATACAAGGAATTCATGTCAAAAGAAAGAATACAGTAATAGTTCTTTCATGCTAGTTCCATGGAACTGGTCAGTGTGTAAAGAGCAGATACTTGTAGGTGGGGGAGTTGTTTGGATGAATAGCACATCACGGCGCAGGCTTGGTCTACTCGTAGCGTTAATCGTATTATGGGGCAGTGTACTCGGTAACCAGAGCCCAGCGTCTGCAGCAGCAACACAGATAGACTGGAAGCGGGTGCAGTTGAGATCTAGCGATTTTCATGACATTGTACGAAGTGGAAAGGGCAACCTGGTCGCTGTAGGCGATGATAGTACGATCGCATATAGCGATAGCGGTGATAATTGGAACTATACCCCCTCTCCAGTTATTGCGAATTTACGAGCGATTGCGGCGAACGGGAAGCGCTATGTAGCAGTGGGCGACAGAGGGGCAGTTATTACGTCAACGAATGGCAAGCAATGGACAGCAGGCAAGATCAAGCTGGATTATACGGTTGGCGACTTCCGCGGTCAAAACGTTAGAAGCAGCAAGGATCGGGCAGCGATGAAGGTCAAATATACGCAGAAAGATGTCGCGCTGACAAGTGTGGTCTGGGACGGAAGCAAGTTCCTCGCGTACGGGATCATGAGTGTGAAAGTTGAGGAAATATCCTATCCTGTTTCTGTACTTATCGTCTCTCAAGATGGAGTATCTTGGTCCATGTATCCGGTATGGAAGTCGGAATTGATCGGAGGACTGGAGGCAGGAAAGCTCTTCGTGCATAAGGGAACCGCGTTCATTTTGCAGGATAAATACGTTGCGTATTCATCTGACTATAAGAAATGGAATGTGCAGAAGTCCGGCATAGGGGTAACGGTTCATAAAATTGCGACGAATGGTACCAGACTGGTGGCCGTCGGATGGGATGGAAGGCTGCAGGGCAGTGACGTGAAGCAACCGAGAATGACAGGGATTATTTACACCTCAACAGATGGACTTCATTGGCAGGAGTTGAACCGAGACCCTAATGCAAAAGGCAACTCCGCTGCGGGTAAGCTTGGCCTTAGCAGGTTGTCTGTTGGCGCAGTAAGCTGGGATGGCAATCGATTTATTGCAGGGATCGAAAAGGGCGGGTTTGCCCAATCAACGGATGGTCTAGGATGGACATTTGTGGATACGAATCAGCAAGCAGAATCAGATGCAAGTACCGGTTCCTTTTTTAAAAAGAAATATGGTGGCATGCTTGCGAATAGTAACGGACTGTATGCAGATCAAGAACGTGTGGTCACAGTAGGTAGTCTGGGTACCATTCGAACCTCCCTGCCAGATATGCGGGAATGGAAGGTAGTTGTTGAAGGAAAAGTCAGGGATCTCAGTTCTGTAAAGGCATCGGGAAGCCGCATTGTCGCATTTGGAGAAGGTGTAATTGTGGAATCGCGGGATGGCGGAGTGAATTGGGATGTACATAACCCGAAAGAGCTTGAACGAGCTTATTTTTATTCAACTGCTGCTGTGCAGAATGTATTCGCGGTACGAGGAATTGATAATGTCGATGGAAAGTTGGAGTCGTTCATCTATTCCTCCAATCAGCATGGTGTATGGATGATGCACTCTGGCGGTGAGTTTACGAGTAAGCCCCGTGAAGTGTACGCAGGGGATAAGCAGCTTGTAGTTAAGCTGTTGGAAGGAACCGCTGTATCAACAGATGGATCAACATGGTCGACTAAATCGGTATCGACTCCATATGTGGAACAGCTCGCGAGCAATGGGCGAATCGCCATTGGCAGACAGGTTGATGCAGAGAGCTTCAGCAATGTTCTTATGATCTATAATGGCTCCAAATGGGCAGCTAGCAAGCATACTGCAAATATCGTACGGGGAGCTGTATGGGATGGCCGCCAGTTCATTGCCATTGCAGACAGTCAGATCATCACATCGAAAAACGGGGCTGATTGGAAATCGACTTCCAATTCGTATGGAATGAATGCAATTGCTTATGGAGGTGGCAAAATTCTCATTGCGTGTGATAAAGGAACACTGCTGGAATCCACGGATGGCGTGCGCTGGGAAGAGAGATCGGTTTCCACTGCGGTGGATCTCACCAACATTGTATGGGACAGTAACGGAAAGAAGTTCATTGTATCGGGCAAGGGCGGAACTATTTTGGTGGGTTCTCCGAAATAGGATACAAGGTTCAGAGAAGGCCGCGTTCACGATTGTTGAACGCGGTCTTTGTTTGTTCATCCTCGGTTTGTGCTGAATTTATGAAGCTTCTTCATATCTCTAATACGATCACAGGTTGGTGTTACAAGGGCTAAACTTCAAGTATCGGCATATAGGCTTATTACCTTCTGTTGCTCATACATATGGAAATAGGGTTCTTTTGTAGGTAAGGAATCGATGTTTGATCAACGAGGGGAGAGGGGAACGGCAATGAATCAGGAGATGAACGGGGGAGTTGCGGCAGGGAGCCAGTCATCTTATGCCAATATACAGACGAAGTATGCATTCGATGGTGCAAGGGATATGAACTGGTGTAGTCCATCCATAACATTTGTGCTCGTTCATGGCTCGTGGGGGGACTCGAGTTATTGGTGGAAGACGGCTGAAGTTCTTCATGGCATGGGGCATACCGTCTATACGCCGAATTTACCAGGGCATGGAATGGATCGGAACAAGAATGTAACCCACGCCATGTATGTGGACACAGTCATTCAATGTATTATTCATCATCAGCTTACGAATATTGTTCTTGTTGGTCACAGCTTCGGTGGAACGGTGATTAGCAAGGTAGTGGAGCTTGTGCCTGACCGTGTTCGGCGCCTTGTATATATGGATGCATTCGTGGTACGCAATGGATACAGCACGGCAGATGAGATTCCTCCCCAAGGCAAGCAGGAGTGGATTCAGTTGGCGCAGCAGTCATCTGATAATACGATCATGCTGCCCTTCGCCGTATGGAGAGAGACCTTTATGAACAATGCAAGTATTGAATTAGCGTTTCAAATTTATTGTACCGTTACACCAGAGCCTGCGGGGCCATTATTCGAGAAGCTGGATCTGACGGAATTCTATCGTTTATCTATGCCCAAAAGCTACTTGTATTTGACGGATGATACCGCACTTCCGCAAGGAGAACAGTATGGCTGGCACCCTCATATGTCAAGCCGACTTGGGATGTTCCGGCTTATTACAGCGCATGGCGATCATATGACTCCATTCCATGTTCATCCGCATCTCGTTGCGGAGAAGCTTGTTGAGGCAGGGCGGGATTAAATGGCGAGTGGAAGCGGCGCAGATATGCTGGCTTCATGCATAACAAAGGCTGGTCATAGGAGTATTCTCCACGACCAGCCTGCAAGTGCTGCAATGAAATAGAAAATGGATAATTCGAATTACTGTGGATTGGTTGTCCAAATGCCAGCAGTCTTCACGAATACACGTTGTGGAAGCTTAAGAGCCGCAAGGGCCAGTTCCGCTACGTCCTCTGGCTGCATCATGCGATCTTCGTCGCCAATGTTAAGACCTGCATTTACTGCGAGATCTGTATTCACTGTGCTTGGCGTCAGTGCAGTTACGCGGATGTTGTGCTTGCGCACTTCCTGCATGAGCGCTTCGGTTAAGCCCATCACTGCGAACTTAGAAGCGTTGTAAGCAGATCCAGTAGCGAAGCCGCGTTCGCCAGCTGTTGAAGAGATGTTAATAATACTGCCTTCATTCTGCTCGATCATCGCAGGCAGCACAGTACGAGTTACATAGTAAGTTCCCATCAGATTAACTTGAATGATGCGTTCCCACTCTTGTGGATCCATGTCGACAAGTTTGCCGAATTTCGCAATGCCTGCATTATTGACAACGATGTGAATGGCACCCAACTGCTCCGTAAGTGAGGCAACAGCGCGGTTTACATCATCTTGTACCGCAACGTCAGCTGTAGCGATTGCGACGCGAATATCATATTTTGCAGTCAGTTCAGCTTGAAGTGCTTCAAGGTCAGCGCTAGTTCGAGCGATGAGACCAAGGTGCACACCTTCTTGTGCCAGCGATTCAGCCAACGCTTTGCCAATTCCTTTGCCTGCTCCCGTAATCAGTGCGGTTTTGTTCGTAAGATCTTGTAATTTCATATTCAATAATCTCCTTCAGATGTTTATGCTTGTCCGTTATGACTAACAACAAGCTCATATTTGTTCAAGGAAGCGCCGAGCATGTACTGCTTGCTGTCGCTCGCACCCCGGTGAGATTCGCGGAAGGTATCACTAGAAGTCCAGTTGCGGAATGACTCCTCGTTCTCCCACACTGTACATACCTTCAATTCCTCTTCGCCCTCTTGACCCGCTCCAAGCCATACCTCCATGCGAATGAATCCGCTCATTTGCTGAACGCCCTTGGCTTGCGCGAATCGCTCTGCCACTTGCTTGCCGAATCCCTCTTGAATTCGGATTGTGTTCGTAACGACTAACATGCTATCGCCTCCTGTGTGCATGATGGTGTTGATGTTCATTTGTACAGATCCTATGTCTGCCTCTCTATTATACTCGAACGCATGGACAAGATCACACCTTCGCATTCCCATATGTATATTGGAAGGTTGTGGATGTATGGTGCGTTAGTTAACCGATGCATCGATACGAGATACATGCCCAAGGGCCACACAGGCAGGCTTTCTGGTCATGTGCGATATTGGTAGCATTCACTCGTGAGTATCTCTCATCACATTCCATGTGGTTCCCCAGTCTTTCATTGCATCGAAAATAGGACGAAGCGTTAGCCCCTTCTCGGTTAACGAGTATTCAACATGCGGTGGGATCTCGGAGTATACAGTTCGTTGAATAATATGCCGCTGTTCCAGTTCCTTCAATCGGAGTGACAGTGTGCGCGGACTAATGCCGTGAAGCGAGCGCTCCAACTCTCCGAACCGTTTCGTACCGTAGAATAATTCACGCAGTATAAGAAAAGTCCACTTGCCTCCAATGATATCCATCGTATGTTCGATGGGACAAGCAGTGGTTGGAGTTGTCCCTATAGTAGATTCGTGTTCTAAGTGATCTAGTATAGTGTTTGGGGAGGCAGTAGATTGTAATGTTCCCTCTTGGCAAGGTATAGTTGTCGATTGCTCTGGAGTTGACATATATATCCCCCTTCGTGTGTACACTTCATTTAGTATAGTGCAATTCATATGATATCGCCAATGTGCCAGTCGTTATGAAGACATCCATAATGAATTGCTCGAAAAGGGGTATTCACATCCGATAGCAGAGCATGGCCATCCGATATCTTTCCGAAATCAATCGAACTGAAGAACAAGGAGGAATACAAGGATGTTAGGCACTCGCAGATTATGTAATGAATGACGTATGTATGATAAAATAAGTGTGATATTAGAGTCAGAAGGAGAGGAATGTCATGAAGGTACTTGTCATTGTTGCACATCCCAACTTGGACGCATCCAACGTGAACCGTGCTTGGGCCGAAGAGCTTCGCAAGCATGATAACATCACCGTACACGAGCTGTATAAGGCGTATCCAAATGGACAGATCGACGTCGAGAAGGAGCAGGCATTGTGTGAAAGCCATGATCGTATCGTATGGCAGTTCCCATTCTATTGGTACAGCTCGCCGCCATTGATGAAGCAATGGCTGGACAGTGTGCTTACATATGGCTGGGCATATGGCCCCGGTGGCGGTCGCTTGCGTGGCAAAGAGCTGATGCTGGCTGTATCGACGGGAAGTCCGCAAGAGAAGTATCAAGCAGGCGGCTTCAATCATTACTCCATGAGTGAGCTGCTGAAGCCGTTCCAAGCAACGAGCAATTTACTAGGCACGACATACTTGCCGGCATTTGTATTCCATGGTGCGATGGGCGCAGAAGAAGCTGTGATTCAGAACAGTGTCAAGGAATATGTCTCCTATTTGTTGAAGTAGGATGGAATGCACGTTACATTAACTAAGGATTAGAAATGGGATTGTGCATTATAGGAGATTATTATACGAATAGTGAGATAGCTCTGGTTATGAAAAAAAGGTCGAGTTAAGGGGAAAACCAATTCTCCTTGGACTCGGCCTTTTGTTTATTTGTTTTATTCGAATAGCGGGAACTCCTAGCGCGACTTATCAATCACAAGCTATACCTTGCTATACGCGAAGAGGAATCCCATTCCCGAACGCCAGCTCTTCGAGCTTAGCGATAATGCGATCTTCGGTATCGCCGCCAACTGGAATGCTGCACGATGCGTGTGGAAGCAGCTTATCGAAGCTGCCAATGGCAACAGCGTATCCAGCTTGCTCGAACATCGGAATATCGTTCATATCGTTGCCGAAGCAGACGAATTGACCAGGATTAATCCCGAATGAACGCAGAGCAGCCATTTTGTTAACTCCAACGTTGGTCATGTCCAGAATGCCTTCCGCAGAGTGATAGTGAAGCGTTGTCTCCAATGACTTAAGCTTTTCTGTGAGTTCCTCTAAGCGATTGCTGCCTAGAACGAGAATTTTAATGGTGCTTTGAATTTTGTTCATCGGTACATGAGCTGCCAATCGCAGGGGATCGACATTGAACAGGAAGGGATGTGAATCCTCCAAGTTATGTGCATAGTTCCACTCATCGTCTACGAGATATGAAGCCCCATATTGCTCCAGCAAGCTCATGATTGTATCTGAAGCTAATTGGGGAAGCGGGCTGCTTGCCAGACGCTCTCCCTTGAAATAGGTCATGGCACCGTTGGCGCCGATGAGCAGGTTTTGGTGAAAGCGTTCATCGAGCACGGGCAGCATATCCCGACACGGGCGGGCAGACGCGAAGCCGACGACATGTCCAGCTTCTTGAATGTGTGCCAAGCAGTCCATAATTGGTGCAGAGACCGGCTGTCCTTTGAATGAAATTGTACCATCGATATCGAAAATGAAGTGCATGTGTGATTGTCTCCTTTGTATGTATAAGATAATCGCTAGTTGATTTAGCGGAAGTGATAAGCATTTAAAAGAATGAGAGGGCTTGTTGGACGGCGGAATAGCCGAAATAGATGCCGAAGCCAATAAACACAATCCCTGCGGCAATCGATACGTATTGCATAAGGCGTGGCGTGACGGCTTTGCGGCTGACATGAGTCACGATTGCGACGAACAGATCCCATATGAGAATACCGATAATGATCGCACTGCTGTACAGCAAGGTATCCTGCTTGCCTATTACATCTATGGTCGATGCCATTACCGAGCCGTATATGCCAATCCAGAATACGATGTTAAGCGGGTTGGATAACGCCAGCAAGAAGCCCGATAAAAAAGAAGAACCGACATGCTCCTTCTTGGCATCAGAATCTGTGATCTGTACTGTAGATTTAGCCTCGCGAATACTCTCATATCCAAGATACAGCAGCAATATGAACCCTGCAATCCATAGAATCAGTTTGGCGAGCGGCGTTGTTAGGAACGAGGTGGCTCCATAATAGATAAGCAGCATGAAGATGACATCTGTGCTCATTGCGCCAAGACCTAAGAACCAAGCGTTCCAGAATCCGTTTTTTAACCCAGCCTTAATCTGTGCAATGCTGATTGGGCCGACGGGGGCTGAGAGAGACAGCCCGAGTAATACATAGCTGAACCATACGCTAGCCATCTGATCTTCCTTCCTGTCATTACGAAATAATGGTATTATTGTACTGACTATCTGTCCTGTTGATAAGTGGCAGATTTATAGATTTGGATGGGGACAGAGGTGAAATGTATATGCTTGAACTGACACCGCATATCGATGATCATGCAACAGAGCCGAAGTATGCACAGCTGTACAGTTATATTGCGAAGCAAATAGTGAACGGAACGTTAGTAGCAGGTACGCGTCTGCCTTCGATCCGAACACTGGCTGTTCATTTGCAGGTGAGCCGCAATACGGTTGAGGCAGCCTATCAGCAGTTGATAGCAGAAGGGTATGTGGAGAATCGCTCCCGAATTGGCTTGTTTGTCATGCCGATGGAAGGGGATGTGAAGCATGCAGAGTGTAGGGATAGAGGATATGACCGAGAGCTAGCAGGAGGGTTCACAGGAGCGCTTGAACGAGAGCTGACGCAGCCATTACCAACTTCTGTTTCGCTGGAGGACAGGGATGGATCTGATAAGGATGCAGAAATTGAGATTGATTTCCGCCATGGCAATGTAGATAGGGATAAGTTCCCGTTAATCGTATGGCGGAAGTTAGCGAATGATTTGTTTCGACATAGGCAGGATGAAGCTCTGCAGTACGGACACCGTCAGGGCGAAGCGGGATTGCGGAGGGCCATTGCTCAATATCTGTACCAATCAAGGGGAGTGCGCTGCACGCCGGAGCAGATTGTGATGGGAGCCGGCATCCAGCAGCTGCTCATGCTTATCTGTCAGCTGATTCGTCAAGATACGCGTTCGATTGCGATGGAGGAGCCGGGATATGACGGGGCGCGGGCCATATTCTATCATCATGGCTTCGAGATAGACCCGATTGCTCTGGAGGCTGAAGGCATATCTGTACAGCAGCTAAGGAAACGGAATGCTGGTGCGGTATATGTCACGCCGTCGCATCAATTTCCACAAGGCATGGTGATGTCTATTGCGAAGCGGATGCAGCTGCTGCAATGGGCGAACGAGAGAGGAAGCATTATTATCGAAGATGATTATGATGGAGAGTTCAAGTACGGTGCGAAGCCTGTCCCTTCACTGCAAGGGCTGGATGGGCATGGTCGGGTCATCTACGTTGGAACGTTCTCCAAGTCTCTGCTTCCTTCCATACGCCTAAGCTATATGGTGCTTCCTCCATGGCTGCTAACGCGGTATAAGCTTGAATTCTCTGCTTATGAGCAGACGGCTTCGAAGCTGCATCAGATGACAATGGAGCGATTCATGACAGAAGGGCATTGGGACAAGCATCTGCGGAAAATGCGCAAGCTGTATCAAGAGAAGCACAGCACATTACTGACAGCCCTTAAAAAAGCAATGGGCGATCGAGTCCGCGTAATTGGTCAGCAATCTGGACTTCACATCGTGCTTCAAGTGAAGCACGAACATCATGAGCAGCAATTAATTGATGCGGCAAGAACTGTTGGAGTCAAGGTGTATCCGACCTCGACTTATCGAATTCAGCAAGAAGCAGACGAGATGCCCTCCTTGCTCATTGGCTTCGGTGGACTCAGTCTGCACCAGATAAGAGAAGGTGTTGAGCGGCTGAGCAAGGTTTGGTTCGGATAATGGTTTAGCGGTTGCCTTTTTATCAAAGGAATCATTATATCCTTATATTCATATTTACTTTGCGCAAGGCTGAGGGCTGTAAAGCAGCTAGCATACTAGCACAGTAGAGTAAACTTAGTGTGCTTTGTATTAGCAATTAGCAGTAGAGTAAACTTAGTGTTAGCACCTAGCAGTAGAGTAAACTTAGTGTTAGCACCTAGCAGTAGAGTGAACGAAGTGTTGGCATTTGGGGCTTGTTATGCTTGTTGGGCAAGGGATAGGGAAGGAGCGAGCGGATGAGCAGCTGGGTTACCTTTGATTTAGATGGGACATTGATGCAGAATCCATTTGCTGCATGGATCTTTCCGGAGATTACAAATGTTGTACGGGAACAATTGCAATTGCGTACGGATTTGGAAGCGTACGATGACACGAGTTTCGATATGGGGAAGCTTATTCATGCGGAACATCGGAAGCGAATGGAAGCTGGTGAGACAGTTGCAGCCTACGATTGGGACGATATGGTGAGAGTAGTCCTTGCTGAACTCGGTGTGTCTCCAAGTATAGATATTCAAGTAGAACAACTCGTACGCAAGCATGCAGAGCCGCCGACGAAGATCTATTTGCTCGAAGAAGGGGTGAAGACCGTTCTGGAGCAGTTGAAACAGGATGGCTATCGATTGGCGGTTGCGACGAACGGATACTATAAATATCAATATCCTGTGCTCAAAGCGCTTGGCATTGCCGCATATTTCGAGCTTATCGTTACACCGGAGATTGCGGGCGGCGGCAAACCTGATGCGCATATGCTTCGTGCTGTCCGTCAGCATGGTGCAATCGCTGCACATGTTGGGGATCGGCTGGATCATGATGTGTACATGGCGAATCAATCTGGAGCAGCTTCTATCCTGGTAAACCGTAAGCTTCCACAGGAACTGCATCAGCTCGCTCCTGAACAGCGCGTGCATGAACAGATCTTCTTGACGCTATGCAGGCAGCAGCTTCAGCGGGAATGTCAGAGCTTACACAAGGAGCTGTTCGGGGATGACGAGTGTACAGTACTGCCGGCGCAAATTAGACCTGATTTCGTCATCCACAGCATGATTGAGCTTCCAGCATGCTTAGCTGCATTAGCGGCCAGATAAGATCGGATTACCGCATTTGGAAATGCCTTACTTGGTCGATGAACATCGTCATGGCCATCGTGGCAGAAGCGTTATTGTCCTGAAGAATGTGGAACGCTCGCTTGACGCTCTTGCCCTTTACATGCACCAAGCGTAGATCACCATGCTCTTGCTCTTTGCGAATGACCCAATAAGAGAGCATTGCAATCCCGAGTCCGGCCATGACAGCTTCCTTGACACTTTGACTGCTGTTGAATACATAGGAACGCTTGATGTGCAGCTTCAGATCGCTCATGAATTGATCACTGTACGCCCTTGTACCCGAGCCTTGCTCACGCAGCACCCATACCTCGTCATGCAGCATGCGGGGCTCGATGGTGGGCATGGAAGCAAACGAATGGTTTGGAGGTACAACGAGCACCATCTCATCCTCCATGAACGGAGTGCCGAGCTGAAGATCTGTATATTCGATTTTGCCTTCTACGAGTCCGATGTCCAGCTCATTCGCACGTACGGACTGTGCAATTTGCTCCGTATTGGCTACGGTTACTTGAACATCTACGCTCGGGTATTGGCGTGCGAATGAAGCCACGATGCGTGGCAATATATATTCTCCGATTGTGAAACTGGCTCCGATGCGCAGCGATCCGGTCACCTCATCCCGCAGCAGCCCGATATCCTCGCGTGCCGCTTCATAGCGGGCGATCATCTCCTTCGCATGCTTATATAATATCTCTCCAGCTTCGGTCAACTTAACATGCTTAGGCGAGCGATGGATGAGCTGCACTCCGAATTCCTGCTCCAAGTTGCGGATATGCTGGCTGACGCCAGGCTGTGAGAGATGGAGCAGTTCTGCGGCCCGCGAGAAATTACGCTGCTCCACGACCGTTACATATACCTTCATTGTATCTACGATCATTTGGCTAACGATCCTCCGTTGATTCTTTACTTATATAGTCGGTTAAAATGAGTATCTTTAAATGTTGTCGTGTACTTTAACCCAAATCCAAACATGCGATCCATTCCAATATGGGCCGTCCATATGATCCCCACTGCTAAGAGAGTCTGACTGGATAAGAGGATTCCACACATCATGGTTCCGAGCGTCACACAGTAGGTATGAAATACATTATAAATAATTGCCCCTGCTTTATTACTTAGTATATATCCGATCATGGATACATCAGGAACAAATAGCAAAACAAAAAACAACAGCCAGCTAAAATGATAGTAATCGTAAAAATAGATGCATCCTAACAATACGGACAACCCTTCTAAATGTAAGATTGCTTTGCTCATGTTCAGTTCATGATCCTCCATTCTTGATGTCGAAGTTATACGTTTACCTGATCATAGCCTGACAGCATAAGTTTGGGCAGAAGCAGTTCTTAAATGGTAGGTGTTATATTTCAAGTTGCTAAGCTGCAGCAATCAGGTATAATATGTAATAACAGCGATACAATGAATACAGGGATCGTGCTACCAACACGATCCCTGTACAACAGCCGCATGTAAGAACGGTCGGCTGCAAAGGCGGACATGAAATAGACCGATACCTTGCTATGGGGCGGTCTATTTCCGTTTATGAAACGATAACAGCATCACGATAAGCGTACCAAAGCTAATCATTAGCGTTAGTGCTTCGAATACTGTCAAGGGGATCACCTCCCGTCAGGGAGACTAGCCGACCGCCCTTAATGCCGAATCAATTGTACTCAAGTATCATACCATAATTTGCTACAGTCAGAATATATATTTGAACATTCATTCGAACACAGTAGTCTAGACTACCCTTAATATGAGACCATTCAAGCACCTCTAAGGACAAGTTCTTATATCGGATGATATAAAGAATGCCTTGGGGGTATTTTTGTATGTAACTTAAGTATGCCTGGCGAATGGTTAATGTCGGACGGCACATAGAGGCACCAAATTGCTCCTCATGTTATAGATAAATATACCGACAATAAGTTTTCCTTATGCTAGGGATTGCATATCCGTATTTCCCCTCACGAGCGAAGCCATATATAGTATTCATCGTAAGCATCAGGTTACACCTGCTTAGAGACGGGGGATGGATATGAATAACGGGGAAGTTCTTCTGGCCACCAAGCCGAAGCGAAATAAACAATATAGAGGATTTGCGCTCGGCATCGCGCTAACGCTCATTATTGCGGTTGCAGCGAAGCTGCTTGCGGGATTGCCTTTCCTTAGTATCATGGGACAGCTTGTGATCGCCATTCTGATCGGTATCGCGTGGCGTGCTGCCATCGGGGTGCCGCAGGAGATTGTTGCAGGAACGAATTTCTCCAGTAAAAAGCTGCTCCGCCTCGGCATTATCTTGCTCGGGATGCGCTTAGACCTTATGGATATAGTACGTGCAGGCCCTAAAGTATTCATGATGGCGGTAATCGTCATTGTATTTACCTTGTCGGTCGTATATGGACTTACGAGATTGTTCAAGGTTGATAAAAGGCTCGGTATATTGACAGCGTGTGGAACCGCGATTTGTGGTGCGGCGGCTGTGGTAGCGATAGCGCCGCAAATTAAAGCCAAGGACGAAGAAACGGCAATCGGTGCAGCGATGGTTGCGATACTGGGCACTATTTTTACATTAGCATATACATTCTTGTTTCCGGTACTTGGCTTGTCGGATAACGGATATGGGATCTTTGCCGGTGCGACATTGCATGAAATTGCTCATGTCATTGCAGCAGCAGATCCAGGGGGCAGCGCAGCGGTCGATATGGCGGTCATTGTTAAGCTTACGCGTGTAGCCTTGCTAGTTCCTGTCGCTATTCTGATCGGCATCTGGTCGTCACGTGAGAGCCGCAAGGAAGCAGGAGCAGGTGCTCGGACGGAGAAAGCCAAAGTACCGATTCCATGGTTCATCCTTGGATTCCTGCTCGTCAGCGGGTTTAATTCACTAGGGATCGTTCCAGAACAGATTGCAGGATATATCGTCATTGCGGCCTACATGCTGATTGCCATGGCGATGGCGGGGCTCGGCTTGAATGTCGATCTTGTCTCGTTCCGCAGACTTGGGATGAAGTCGTTCGCGGCGGGATTCATTGGTTCCATTCTGTTGTCCCTGCTAGGCTTTGGGCTGGTGCATGGATTCGGCTTAGCGTAATGCATAATGAATGAAATATGAAATACGTAAATGAAAGAGGTCAACATGCCAATTATGCATTGGTTGTTGATCTCTTGTGTTTTCTAAGCTTGTATAGGCTTGTTCATTTCCAAAAAAAATAGACGCCCAATTGCTGAGCGTCCCACATACAGAACATGGAATATGATATCTCCTGAGGGGGAGAGGAAACCCATTTGTTGCCGTACAATCCTGCTATTAAATCACACTTGCATTATGGAGCGCCTCTTCGACAGGCACGTACGGAAGTGCGAGGTCGCGGGCTACAGCTTCGTATGTGATCGCTCCGCCTGCAGTATTGACGCCGCGCATAAGCGGCTGGCTGTTCTGCAATGCTCTGCCAAGTCCGAGGTTCGCGATGCTTAATGCGTAAGGTACGGTAACATTCGTGAGCGCCATCGTTGATGTGCGTGGAACAGCACCTGGCATATTCGCTACAGCATAATGAACGACACCGTGCTTGACGTATATCGGATCGTCGTGAGTGGTAATGCGATCAACCGTTTCGAAAATACCGCCCTGATCGATGGCGACATCGATGACAACAGAACCAGGCTGCATGGAACGAATCATCGCTTCCGTTACGAGCTTCGGCGCTTTAGCGCCCGGTATAAGAACTGCACCGATGACCAAGTCGGATTCGGCTACCGCTTCGGCAATATTGAGTGGGTTCGACATTAAGGTATTCACACTCGAGCCGAATAGATCATCCAGCTGGCGCAGGCGATCTGCGTTCATATCGATAATGGTAACATCTGCTCCAAGACCTACTGCGATCTTGGCAGCGTTCGTTCCGACAACACCGCCGCCAATAACCGTAACCTTGCCGCGTCGTACGCCAGGTACTCCGCCAAGCAGGATTCCGATGCCGCCATGCGGCTTCTCGAGGAATTGTGCCCCAATTTGGGCTGACATGCGGCCTGCCACTTCACTCATTGGTGTGAGCAGAGGCAGCGTGCGATTGACTTCAACCGTCTCATAGGCGATTGCAGTAACTTTATGTTCGATTAATGCGCGAGCCAGTTCAGGCTCAGCCGCCAGATGCAAATATGTGAATAAGATAAGCCCCGGGCGGAAGTAACCGTACTCGGATGATAAGGGCTCCTTCACCTTCATAATCATATCGGCCTGCGCCCATACCTCAGCAGCACTAGGAATGATAGTAGCACCTGCTTGTTCATATGAGGCATTGTCGAAACCGCTTCCAATTCCAGCGTCATGTTCAATGATGACACGGTGGCCAGCTTTATGGAATGCTGCTACACCAGCAGGGGTGAGCGCAACGCGATTTTCATTATTTTTGATCTCCATGGGAACTCCGATAATCATTGCTTATCCTCCTCAAATATCCTGAACCTGTTTGGTTATCCAATTAAAGTATAATTCGTAGCTCCCGTCAGCGCTTTGTCGTCAGCTCCAAAAAAAATACCCTGTCCTTGTGTAATTCCCACAAAGCCAGGGACAATTGCGTATCGGGTAATCGATCGCAGGGAAGGTTGGCAACGGATGACGTGTTACGTAGATTCGTTGTCCTTGTTTATCGTTGCCAATCGATGCAATTTTAATTCCAAAAATAGCGACATCTTCTCATCCATGCTGTCGACATCGACACCGCCGACTTCTGCAATGCGCTTTAATCGGTACATGAGGGTATTCGTATGAATATGTAAGGCTTCCGCTGTCTTCTTCACATTGCAATCATAACGAAGAAATTGTTCAATGGTATGCACGAGTCCGCTTACATGCTCGGCATCATACATGCGCAGCTTCTCTAAGCCTATATGTTGAAATGTCTGCTGTGTTCCTCGTGCGGCAGAATGTGCAGTATGCTGTTCGATCAATAAGGGCAAATGACGGTAATAACCGAGTTCGCCATAGCTATGTACAGAATCTAATTCATCGGAGAATGCTTTTTTTAGATTGAGCGTTGTCATGGCTTCTTCATAGCACCGTGATACGAGCAGGAACGAGGAGGATAGAGTGCTTGCTCCGCTGCGAACTGGTGAGGCGCCGAATCGCTGCTTCATATGCAGTATAAGCTGTTGACACGGTTCCTTGTACAGATTGGCAGAGCTATTTACATGTGATGACAGCACGGGCGCAGACATCATAATAAGCCGATCATGATCAATGACATGAAGCAGCATGCGCATATGCTGAGTTGTTTTGAGCGTGTAATGAATGTGACGATATAACTTCTCTTGGATAGGTGTACTGAACTGTATCATCCATATGAAATATTCAGGAGGGAACGAAATGCCGAGTCGTGCCGCATGCTCCCGAATGGCTTGCTCTGAGGTGTGGTGTCCGGTTAAGAGCTGCCAGAAGAAATCATGCTTATGCTGATCCTGGCGTCTGCTGTGCAGCTGATGCTGCATTAACTTGGCCTTGGCAGCCTGAGCAGCTTGTGACAATGTCTGGAGAGCTGTTTCTGGCAGCGATTGTTCACTGTCGAGCACCCATATATAGCCGATAATGTCCTGTTGATGACGGATGGCAACCGCCAAGCGATTGCCGAGGCCAACCTCGTCGATATGTTGGATACGTATCGGTTCTAGACTGGACATGAGCCGCTGCATCGTGCCGTCTCTCCATAATGCGCTGATGACTTGCTCAGGGACGCGCCGTCCGATAATTGTTGCGATCCTTGCAGGATCCGTGCCGGGTTGATGCGTGCTGTAGGCAAGCAGCTTATGTCCGGCATCTTCAATTGTGACAGGGCAATGAAGCAGATCACTGACCAAATCCGCAACTGCTTCTAAGCTGTCAAAATGCTGTTCGAACAGCTGGTTCATTTCATTCATGCACATGGCTCCTCAACAGTAGGAAGATCATGACTATTTTAGCATGAAATCCATCTGGCCGACTACATCGGACAAGGTCGAATGACCTACCATTTGCTTTGGGGCAGCTGTCCAAGTACGTTTCATTATTTTTTGATTTCTTTGAAAGAGGTATCGTATAACCGGAACATCGTCTTGTAGCCGGACTCATCGATCTTAATGCCAACATCCAGCGTACCCGTCAGTTCCAATGCGCCGGACGTATAACGAAGTTTGGTGTCGGAAGGAACGAATGCCATCATGATTTTGTTCCAGTACGTTTCGTCGCCATTGTCGAAGGGACATTCTGCACCTGGTGCCGGGATGAGCAAGAACCAGTGTTTATCGAATGACAGCACTTCTCCCATATATCCTTTAATCGTAACCTGCTGACCGGAGAGATCCCAGAATTTGTCCGACGGCGTGTTTTGCTTCTCATTATCGAAAAATTCGGACCACTGCAGCGTACTCGAATAGGCAGGTTTCGATTTTGAAGCAGTGGTGCTGGAATTCGCTTTATTGGCGTTACTGCCGGTGGTGCTGTTGTTTGCATTTGCTTTGTCGGTGCTAGTGCTTCACCGGTCTTCGTATAATGCCGACGATTGGATATCCTTGATAGGAGTCGCCAGCCGTCATCGCATACGCATGAGTAAGCTCTGATTCTTTCAGCACATCATGCAAAACCTGTTGACCTACCAATTAGCGAGAAAACATATAGGAAGTTACGGTGGAACGCTGTAAGAAGAGTTGCTGTGGCATTAAATATAATAGTCTACAAATGATTTTTTTAAGTCGGTTAATTGCCGACTTTATTTTTTTATAGAAGTATTTGTAATAAATTAAATAATAAGTAAACATATGTTTAGACATTCATCCATAATCATTGTATTCTCGTAGCAGTTGATATTAAGGAGAGATTATTAAGTGAAAAAACATCTAACGGTTTTATTGGTATTGGTCTTGTTAGTAGTATTCCCAATCTCGGCATTTGCTAGCAGTAAAGTCGACACTATGGAAGGTTTAATGCCGCCTAAAGGTACGACGGTAGTAGATAGTAATAACCTTGATAATGAAACAGCTATGAGAGTGATTGATGGTGATTTAAACACTCAATGGGGCCCCACATCCGACTTCTTTTCTGGAAGTTTAGAAATCACGTTTCCTCAAGCACTAACATTGAAGTTTGTACAAGTTGCAGGAAATGCGTCTCCAATGGATAATGTAACATATCAAATATTTGCTTATAAAAATGGAACATGGGAAGCAATAAGTAAGAAAGAAGAAAGATGGGTAAGTGACAATGCCACTGATCCTATCAGCGTAACTCCGGGCAATTATGAGAAAATAAAAATTACTGTTAACGGTTATAGTTCTTGGGTTGCTATTAAAGAAATTACGTTTGGATACGAATTAAATGAAGTACCTGATCCAGAAAAACCTCAAAAACCAGATCCAACGCCTACTAATGGAGACAGAGCATTATTAGTAGTTACCATGACAACTGGTTTGGAGAAAGAGTTTGATCTAAGCATGGATGAGGTTAATGCCTTTATCGCATGGTATGAAAATAAACAAGCTGGCTCGGGAACAGCTTCCTATGCAATCAACAAGCACAACAATAACAAAGGGCCATTCAGTGCCCGTAAAGACTACGTTATCTTCGATAAGATTTTAACGTTTGAAGTGAATGAGTATACGACCAAATAAACTTAATGCCGCTCCTATGGGGCGGTTTTTTCATTTCAGCCAAAAAAGGACAGTAATAGAGAGCAACTCAATTACCACGCGCCAAAGCACGCGCCAAAGGAAGGGCAACCGGAAAAGTACACGCTATCCGAGAGAAGGCAAAAGAATTGACGAACGTGATTGACGAACTTGTCCAAACAGCCGGGAGAAGTCATTAGCAATGACTAACCTAGAACAAGCGATGATGTGGGCTAACGCCTCTATCGCACGTAACGAGTAGCTACAAGACAACACTAACCAATAATGGGGGTGGTGGTGATGAACTAATGACTAGAGCAAGAAGCCCAAAAAGGATGTACAGCAAGCCGGTTAATGGCGGAGATATGAAGCTGCTTCGGGTACTGTGAAGCCAAGTGCTGGTCATGGGTGACTGTCAGCAAGGTTGAACCTTCTTCCTGCGCCAGTTGGAGCAGGAGATTCATCGTAAGCTGTGCCGTATCGTAATCGAGACTTCCGGTTGGCTCATCCGCTAGGAGAAGGGAAGGGCGATTAATCAGGGCACGAATAATTGCAACCCGCTGCTGTTGACCTCTCGACAGCTGCCCTGGAAGATGATTCAACCGATCCTGCAAGCCGACACGCTCGAACCATTGCTGAATATGCGAATGCCGTGCCCGTCCATGCAAGCTGCCATCGTAAACCAGCTCAATATTTTGCTTCGCAGATAGGGAAGAGATGAGATGGAAGTCCTGAAAAATAATGCCCACATGCTTCGCACGAAAGTGGTCGCGTTCCAGTTCTGTCATCTGGTGCAGAGGCTCATTGCCGACCTTACAGGTTCCTTCATCTGGAGCGAGTACGCCGCACAGCAGGTACAACAAAGTGCTCTTGCCGCTGCCGCTAGGGCCTAGCAGCGCAATTCGATCTCCTTGTGCAACATGCCAATGTGGAATATCGAGAATGGGAAGAAGCTGCTGTTGATTCCGATAGGACTTGCGGACCTGATGAAGCTGTATCATAGAATCACCTCATTTAGTAAGGAAAGGGCAGGATGACACTGTCACCCCACCCGTTCACATTCGTATCGATTTGATTATTTCAAAATGATGCGCTCAGACAAGGAATCCCACTTCAATGCTTTGCCAGTCAGCTTGCTGAATGCGTCAAGATCCACGTAGAGGACATTGCGATCCAATTCTGCTGGAATCGAAACCGCTTTGCCGTTCAATGTAACGGAAGATCCGTCTTGAACCTTCAACGTCGCCTTGTCCTTCGTAAATGTAGTCGTTTTCGACGCGCTATCATTCGTTACTTTAATTTGCAATGCTTGTGCCAGCTTCACAGCAGGGAAGAGAACCTTGCCGTCACGGCTTACCTTGAATTTCGGATACAAGTGCTTGCTTTGCAGCCCGGCAGTTGCTTTCTTGAGATCCAAGCCTTGCACTTTCGCGATGCTTGTCGCAATTGCTGTGTTATCAATTTGACCTTTTACATATTCCGCAATTGGACCGTATGCCCATACGCCTACATCTACCGCAGAGTGGCCGTGTCCAGACCAGCCTACCAAGTAGCGCTTCGCCATCACCTGATTGAATGCGCCTTCTTGCTTGTAGGAGGAACCGTCGCCTTGCATGATGTATTGAGCTTCTTCATCCGTGATATCTGTGAAACCTGTATGTTTCTTGATTAATTCCTTCACTTCGTCGGTGGATGCAGCTTTTGCAAGCTGTGGCCCAAGAAGCTCGGAGGAGATCTTTTGCTTGTCCCAAGTATCTACATTCAGTTCATAGATGTTGTCACGGGACAGAGAGAATCCGCCTGTCTCATGATCGGCTGTAATTACGATGGAAGTGTTGCCGTCCTTCTTCGCGAAATCAAGAGCAACCTTCACAGCTGCATCGAAATCAAGCGTCTCTTGAATCATAGCGCCCAGATCATTCGCGTGGCCTGCATGGTCAATACGTCCGCCCTCAATCATCATCGTGAAGCCTTTCGGATTCGTAGAGAGAGACTTGATTGCTGCAGATGTCATATCTGCAAGGCTTGGAGTCTCAGGCTTGCGATCGAGCACGTAGTCCACATGGGAGTCGTGGAAGAGGCCAAGAACCTTGCCGTTTTTCGAAGTTAACGATTGCAGGCCCTTTTTGTCGTAAACAACTTTATAGCCTTTTTTCTCAAAATCAGGGATGATTGTCTTGTCTTCGCGCTTGCCCTTCTCCTGCTTGCTTACGAATTGACGCTTGCCGCCTCCGAGCAGAACGTCAACTGCACCTGACTCTAAATATTGGGATGCGATAGCATTTTCATTGTCGCGATTGCGAACATGGGATGCATAGACGGCAGGTGTCGCATGTGTAATACGAGCTGTCGTTACAAGACCAGTTGATTTGCCAACAGCCTTGGAAGCTTCGATTACGGAAGCGAATGGCTTCGAGATATCTTCATTCGATACGCTGATTGCAGCGTTGTATGTTTTGTTGCCTGTTGCAAATGCAGTACCCGCAGATGCAGAGTCTGTTACTTCACCGGATACGATCGTGTCTCCGTCTTCGCCCTTGTCAGCGAAGGTTGTTGCTTGACCCACATACAGGCTGTCCATATATAAGGATGGACGCTTCAGCTTGTTCTTGGAGTAGATTCGTGCGGCAGATACTTGTGCAGGTCCCATGCCGTCACCGATAAGGACGATGAGATTTTTTGAAGTGGGCTGTGGCTTCGCTGCGCCCTTAGCGAGTACTGCATCGGATTGCATAGCTCCGAATGGCAGCATGAGAAGCGCCAGAGTCGTCACCAGCGACTTGCGTAACATTTTATTCAACCGAAATCCCTCCAACCAAGTATGTAATTTACATTTTTATTGTAGTCAAGGATTGTTAGCGATTGTGTAAATAAATGTAATTGGAAAATTAAATAGGCTTGTATATTTTGTAAATCCTTATTGCGATCTTTGATACGCCTATGTCCGGCCTGAATAGCAGTAGGTCATAAGATTCGCTTTTATGAGTAGATTTAGCAAATGAAATGTCGCATGTGTGGGTATGGGCAGCTAGTTGTGAGTAATCGAACAGAAATGGGACGTAAGACCTGTAATGATAATCAGGTAGTCCATTGATTGTTCATCGTATAATACCTATACTTGGTAATGATTTGGTAAAAAAGCGGGAGGAGAACGACAACATGGAGCGTTTTATAGATCCCCTTGGCCTTCCTTTTGGGTTTTATGCGATATTGCGTCGGAAAGAGCAGGTTGCCGTGAAGTGCCCGAAATGCACTGGCTTGGCCTACATCTCTAGAGGAGAGCAGGGAGTCGTAGTGAACTGCACGGCATGCTTCCATCAAGAGAAGGAACCGGAAGCTCATCGGTATACAGCCAGCGGAATGTGCACGGTGTGCGAGAGATGGTTCAATGAAGAGGTTACCGATCACAAGCAGCAGACACATAAGGCAGTGCGTATCGCATGCCCGCATTGCTCAGTTGTGAATCAAGTGCCTATACGTAAGATTGCGGCCTATTCAGGCTGCTACTTGGATTTTCGAAATGAACGGGATCCGATCTTTCAATTGGAGCTGTACTACTTGGATTATTTCCGTGGGAAACCGGTATGGGCGGCCAACCGAGAGCATCTGAATTATTTGATCAGCTACATATCGGCAGAACTGCGTGAGAAGCCAGCTGCTGTCATCAAGCGCACGGCTTCACACTCGGTGCCCAAATATATGAAAGAAGCGAAGAACCGAGAAGCTATCGTGAAGCTGCTTCATAAGCTGCAGCGTATAGATATGTAATTGGATAAGGAGGCATCATGAGTAAACTCAAGCTTAAATTGACCATTGCACTAGTCATTATTGTTATTCTGAGCATTCCTGCTTACTTTATTGGCCGATCATTTGGTGTGTTTCAAGGCGAGGTCGTCTTAAGCAAGTATGCGTTAGCGATTGAGAAGGACGGCAAAAGGTATAATGCATGGCCTCTTCTTAACTTTAATTCCGCAATGGATAAGAAGGGAGAAGAGCGGCAGTTTTATTATCAGGTAGATACAGGAGACTTGGATGAATTGTTTATGCTGGCGTACGGCCAATATGAGGTGAAGTCCTCTGAGGAGAATCCCTTTTTAGACGGCAAAATTAAGTATGATAACGAGCGTGTACATGCGTATATCAAAACAGTTCCGAAGTTTGAAAATGCCAATGACTACACGAATATGTATGAATTTTTCGATGACAAAGGAAATCATGTATATACCTATGATCCGTCCGCTCCCATGGACACGGATTATGTGAAGGATATTATTCATGCTGGCATGTCGCGGACATCGGCAGGTGGGGGAACTACGGAGGCCGTCGATCGTTACATCAATGTGACGAAGCTGTTCAAGGATAAATTAGATATTACGGTAAAGCTAAAGGTTGACGATGATAATCGTATTGTAACGATCGTGATGACACGAGACAGGACGTGAGGATAGTGACGAATCAGAATGAATGCAGACAAGGCCCTGCTTATTTGGACGGGATTGCAATCCCAGAGAAGCCTGCGGCATGGCATGAGGTAGAATGGACAGGAAGGCTGGCTATTGATGGTGGAGCGAAGAGGTTCCATATTTTCTATTATGGAGAGCTTATCGATGATCTGATAGCGTCGACGGACTTTGCACCACCGCTCATTCTTGCTGAAGATCCAGCAACGGGGAAGCGCTATGTGCTGTTCGATGGATGCAAGCATGGATATGATGCGATGCTGTGCGATACGTATACTGTGGAGCAGCATAATGAACGGAAGCCGCTGCTTCCTTATGTCGATGGGGACGGAGAGGATGTATTCGAAGTATTCGTAACCGTCTATTACAATGTCGACTGGGACGAGGAATTCGAAGAAGAAGTGGATGAGGACGGCAAGCTGGAGCTGATAAGCGGAGAGAAGTGCGACTTCGCTGAGGCGAAGCGCAATGGATACGACGCGATCAGTATCACAATCGTGAACTCGCGCGGCCGCAAGACGGAAATTGCTCAAGAAGAGCTGGCCTAGCCAGGATAAGTAGAGAGTAGCGGCCATGAGAAAATCAACGGTTTGTGTACTGCTGGCATTCCTTTTCGCAGTGGGAGTACTGGTCGGTGGGGGAAGTTATTATTTGCTGCTGCAGCCCTCTGTTCAGGATATGTTCTTGACTCGACCGTCCATGATCGTGTTGTTTATCGGCTGCGTTATCGGGATCGTGGCCTTGGTCGGGAGTATGGTGAAAAGGCTTTTAGGTTCAGAGATGTTTATGTTGTTTTTAATCGGAATTGTGCTCGGATTCGTTGGAATCTGGATTTGGGCGATGAAAGGCATGCTGTCGTAAATCGCTAGGATGAACCATGGTCTAGTACATGCATATATGTGGGTATGAACAAATGAGTTAGTAAAAAATGGAGATAACCTTCTGTGCAACCTTTCGATCGAGTGTCCCGTCTGAGTGTGTGAATCAGCTGAGATATCATTGCGCAATGCGTCACCACACAACGAACCATTCGAGAGGAAGTAGACACCTATGAAGAAGACAACCATTGCAACTACCGTAGCATTAGCTCTTGGATTGATGGGCGCACAAGCGTATGCAGCCCCAGCGACACAACCAGTCGACACGAAGGCTGTTGCAACGAACATGGAAGTGAAAGACTTGGGCACGAATTTCTACGATAAATATGTGAAGCAGTTCGTATATAACGAGAAGGGCGACATCGTAGGTACAACACGTGGTGCTTCTCTGGATAAAAAATGGGTACATAACGTCAGCTCTCAAACATCGGTAACCATTAACGGTAAAAAGGTATCCAGCCAAGTGAAGGTGGACGGCAACCATATTCTCGTACCAATCCGTACGGTAACAGAAGGACTGGGCTACAAGCTGGATTGGAATAACAAAGACAAATCGATCACTGCAGTTAAGGGAGACAAGAAGGTTACGGCCGTGTTGAACAAGGATGAGTATGGGCAAGCGAAGGATGTCCTTCATCTGGGAAAAGCAGCATTGCTCAAGGATAAGCAAATCTATGTTCCACTGCAATTTGTAACAGATGTGCTGCATGCAGGTGTGACGATGGATGCCAATGGGCATATTGATATTCTTCAAATTAACCAGACTCCGCAGGATTCCTTCGGCGGCATGCATTGGGTACTCGTCGTGAATGGCGAAGGACTGGGCGTAGATAAGAAGGATATATACACAACCGAACACAACGTCATGGTACCTGTTGAAGAAATCGGCAAAGCACTCGGTTACAAGATAGAGAAGAACGAGAAGACTGGCGCATACGAGTTCACACGCGCTGCCAAGTGGATTGCGCTGAAGGAAGGCGACAAGAAGGCATCTGTAGGCAAAATGCTCGTCGAATTGAAGGAAGCAGCAGCTGTGAAGAATGGCAAGCTGTACATGCCAGTTGATTCCCTTGGCGACGTATTCGGCGTGAAGTTCGGCATCGACCCGACTGGCGTAATCGGGATTGGTGAAGGAACAGAAGGGAAAGAAGATCCAAACCAAACTCCACAGGACTCCTTCGGCGGCATGCACTGGGTGCTTGTCGTAAACGGTGAAGGTCTTGGAGAAATATCGAAAGAAGTGTTCACGACTGAACACAACGTCATGGTGCCAATCGAAGAGATCGGCAAGGCGCTGGGCTACAAAGTGGAAAAGAACGAGAAGACAGGCGCATACGAGTTCATGCGCGGAGCAAGATGGATTGCGCTGAAAGAAGGCGACAAGAAAGCCTCTGTTGCTAAAATGTTCGTCGAGCTGAAGGAAGCACCAGTCGTGAAGAACGGCAAGCTCTTCATGCCACTCGACTCCATGCAAGACGTCTTCGGTGCCAAGTTCGGCGTTGATCCAACAGGCGTTGTTGGGATTAGTGATCAGAAGTAAGGTGATTGTTACTATCTGAGGCTATCGCTTCAGTTTAGATATAAGTAAGTTTAAAAGATAAATAGATATAGAGAAGATAAATAGAAGATAAGATAAAAGGTTAGAATTATGGATGAGTCAAAAGACACGCTAGATGTTAGGGGGATGTCCCTAGCTGCTGGCGTGTCTTTTTGTGTTGGGATAGGAGATGGGGGCTATTTTAGGGTAAGGAGATAATGATTTTTATAAGTATGTCAAATAAATGGTATAAATTACATGGAAAAATAGTTCTGTGAGAGAGATAATTGGTGAGGGAATTGCGAAGTTTGTAAATATATTGTACAAGATATTAGTGTAGAATCTGTAAATTTTAAAACAATTCATTCTTAGTTAATTTAAATCTAAAAGGCAGGAAAGATGAAGATCATTCGCACTGAACCGTATCATAAGTAGTGCGAAAAATATTGTTGTTGATATGGTTAATCACTTTTGATATTAAAATTTTTAATTCCAAAGACTCAGATGCAGTTCTTTTTAACTAGAAATACCGCTGACTTCCATGATATGGTGTGGTTATAAAAAAGGAATTTATAGGGGGATTTATCTCTAATATGTGTAACTGGTGGGGAAGAAAGTTATTGTTTTTTAGATAGTAAGTTTTAAAAATTCTTAAGGGTGGTGTATTGATTGACACAAGACAAGAAGGTACCAATAAAAAGGTTTTCAATTTTTGGGCTGTTTGGTTCGCGAGATGTGGAAATCCCGTTTAACTCAAACGTTAATATTCTGATTGGCGAAAATGGCTTGGGTAAAACAACAATTTTAAATGCAATCTATTATACACTAACCTGTAAATTTTATAGACTGGGATCGATTCAGTTTGAAAGAATTCGAATCGAATTTTCATCAGGACAAAGAGTAGAAATAAATAAGGAGAATCTATCTTATTATATGGATAGTGAAATCAATGATCGATTTCACAGCAATGGAGTTATTGATTATATTGAGCAACATCTATCTGAAGGTGAGAAAGAGGCACTATATAATCATTATCATTACCAGAGTGAAGATGTTAAGCATAGAAAAACATTCCAAACGTTAGTTTATAGAATTAGTGAGAAATCCCCATATGCGCCAAGCATGATTCACCGAGCGCTGCTCTCAATGTTTGAGAGTAATAATCGCCAGCTAGAAGAAATTAAACTAAAAATAAGAAAAGAAATAAAAAGTGACGTTTTATACTTTCCAACCTATAGAAGAATTGAAGAAGAACTACATAATTTGGGTACCGGAAAAATTGAGCTCAATAAGGATGATAAGCGACTAATCCAATTTGGTATGGAAGATGTTCAAGAAACATTTAATAAAGTGATACTAAATATAAAAAACTCTGCTCTTGATGGATTTTCGTCTATAACAGGGGAAATGTTGAGTCAGTATGTTGATGGCTTAAATGAAATTGATGAGGAAATTAAGAATAGAATCCAACCAGATATTTTGAAAATTATCTTAGAACGTGTAGGAAAAAATATTGACCCAACATACAAGGAACGAATAATTGATCTTGTAAACTCCAAGGAAATTTTCCATAAGGAGGAGCAATACAAGTACTTAATTAATTTCTTATCTAATTTGATAAAAAGTTACGATCAGCAAAAGAATTTAGATAATCTCATTAAGGGATTTGCAAGTGTTTGTAACGGATATTTGAATGCAAAGAAAGTTGACTACAATGAGAGTAAGGTTGAAATAAGTGTAGTTCAAAAAAATGGGCAGGAAATAGGATTAAAGAACCTTTCTTCAGGAGAGAAGCAAATAATTTCACTATTCGCAAAAATCTTTTTGGAATCTGAGAATGATGTAATAGTTTTATTTGATGAACCAGAGCTTTCTCTTTCTATTGAATGGCAAAGAATGTTGCTGCCTGATGTGTTGAAATCTGGAAAGTGCTCTATGTTGCTTTCTGTAACCCACTCACCTTTTATCTTTGAAAATGAATTAGATTTATTAGCAGAAGATATGAACAGATATGTGAGGGATAGAATATATGACGAGAATGGAAAGACTAAAAGAGAGTAGAAAAGGAGCAACTGTGGCTTTCACCACATTTACACGTTTGAAAGCTAGACATGATACAGATTTATTTTGTTGTTTTGAAGGTGATGATGTAAAGTATTATGGATTAAGGATAGAACATATATTGAATATTGATATTGATAATGTTCATTTCTTAAATTGTGGAGGGAAAAGTGAAGTACTCAAACTTTTTGAAATGATAAATAAAGATAGCTACTATAGCTCTGTAAAAATCGCTTATTTTGTAGATAGGGATTATGACTCTGATATACCAGAGCGCTTCCACCCGAAGGTATATCAAACTCCTTGCTATTCTATAGAAAATTTCTATACTACACTTACAACTTTCAAGAAAATATTAAAATATGAATTTAATATGACAGAAGATAATGAAGATTATAAAGTATTATTATCACTTTTTATCTCAAGACAAGAAGAGTTTCACAAAAAGACAGCAGCCCTGAATATTTGGTTGTGGTGTCAAAGAGACCGCTTTAAAGAAGGGTCCGCTCATAGGCTAAATCTAGATAGTTTTAACTTGAAAAAAATAGTCCAATCGATTTCTTTGCGTGAAATTACAGCTGATTACGACATTCCAAAATTAATGGAAATTTTTCCTAGAGCTGAGCACATTCCAGAGGCCGATTATTTGTTAAAACAAAAAGAGGTTACTGGTTTAAAAGCACAACAAAGATTTCGTGGGAAATTTGAAATTGATTTTCTTTTTGAATTTATTGAGTCAATAAAAATGGAATTTACATCGGAGACTCCTCTGATTAAAAAACATGTAGGAGTAAAAATCAATCAAAGTAAGAAGAATTTAATTTCGGAATTAAGTCAATATGCATCAACACCAGATTCGTTAGTTAAATACTTACGACTCATATATCCCTTAATTGAAAACATAACAGCGTGAAAATAGACATGGTTCTCATGAAAAATTTATTAGATGCTGCCTTAATGGATAACCGACTCTAAATATGCCATCTAGCGAAATCCAGTCGGTAATTTCGCTCTTTTTGCAGATATTCTTTACCTATGCAATAATGCATATTACCCGAAAAGGGGCCTCATCATATGCAGCCGCTGATTTAAAGGCACGTATTTAGTGCTCTTACAGCGGCTTTTTCTATGTTTGTTCGGATTTTCTTAAATTGGATTAAAATTAATTGATCTCATAAACACCTCATCAAATTGTGTATTGGATCGGCTACACTTACTTGGACAGAAAAAATAAGGGCTAGTAGAATAAGAGCAATACGACAAGGAGCGGATCTATTTGCCAAAACAAAGACGTACCTTTACTCATGAGTTTAAGAAACAAATGGTTCAGTTATACCAGAATGGAAAGCCAAGAGCAGCTATTATAGATGAGTACGAACTAAGCGATCTGCCTTAGATCGTTGGATCAAGCAATATCAGCAGTCAGGTTCATTCTTAGAGAAAGACAATCGCTCTGCTGAAGAGAATGAACTTATTGCATTACGTAAAGAAAATGAACGCTTTAAAATGGTGGTTGACATTTTAAAGCAGGCAGCGCTGATCATGGGACGAAAGTAAGTGTCATCAGACGAAATCTTGACAAATACTCGGTATCAGCAATGTGTGACGTCCTGCAAATCGCTAGAAGCAAGTAAAACCAAAGCAGCAGGAAGACGACATCACAGAACCCATCATTGAAATATTCGATAAAAATCGGAGAGTATATGGCACTAGAAAGCTTAAAGCTAAGCTTCATGATCGTGGGCTTATCGTATCCAGGAGACGAATTGGCCGTATCATGAAGGCACAAGGCTGTTTATTGCATACTAAAAGTGCCTAAAATTGCAGCGCAAAAATGCTCAAGCTGAATGCAAAAAGGCACTTGTCAGCCCCTTAAAATCCTCCTATCGTTAGGTTTGCTGAGAACTTAACAAAGGAGATGGAAGGATGCTGAAAATGCCTCATCAGATTTTTACGTGAAGCAGAAGGGTGTTCGGTCAGAGATATTGCTAGACAGATGGGCATCCACTGGCGGACGGCAAAGAAGTATGCAGATCAGTCCGACTGGAATGAATCTACAGGCAAGAGAA
>NZ_JAMAVT010000032.1:0-30415 GCF_023713665.1 Paenibacillus sp. MER 180
GGAGCTATATGACTACGTAAATTGGTTCAACAAACATCGCATCCATGGAACCTTAGGCTATATGAGTCCAGTAGATTACAGAAGATTATCCCTTAAAAAAGCTGTCTGATTTAGTGTTGACAATCCAGTCAACTTTTAAAAGCGGGTGTGCCTATAGCATTCCATGAGATAACAGCCAAGAATGGAAAGGGAATTACTCTCATAGAGGGGACGGGAGATATTCATCTTTCGCCTAATGCTGTTTATTTTGTGAGTTATTCGGTTGGCGTAACTATTCCTAAGGATTATAATGAGGCGACAACTATACTCAGCTTGAATAACGAGGTGTTAAACTCTTCTCTCTCATCTAATTCGAATTTCCCTCCTGGAGTAAGTGGAAATTTATCAGGAACTGCGATTGTAAATACAAAAATAGGGCCAAATATCTTAACTCTAGTAGGTGAATTTGGTGAAACGGTATATGACAATGCATGCATAAATATAGTTAGAATATCCTGATTTGTTAGACAGAAGCAGGGATTGCAAACCACTTGAAGTGACTATTCAGAAGTCATTAATTGTTATATAATGACAATGAGCCGTTGAGGAGGAAGAATCCCACGGCTCTTTTTTATGTACTTATTCCGGATCAATTAAGAAACAGTTCTCTGTGATGTTTCCTTCTTTATCTTCGCGTTGGAAACTAATCTGATATTCCTCAACATAGACCTCAATGCACGTATCGAATCCCCCAACTAAACTTACTAAGCTACAGTTAGAATTACGGGTGGTAAATATGAAAGCCAGGAAGAGTTTATAAATAAGTATGGAGACATGTATCGTGTTAAGCATCCGAATATTGAATTTGAAATCATCTCTTTAAGTCAGTATTACAAAGAGGGACTTACTAGAGAAATTTATAATACGATTGTTGAAACACATAAGCCGGACTTGTTGTATGGATTTGATCTCGAAAGTTATAGTACGGAAGGAAAACTAATTGATCTAGAACCCTTTGTGACTAAAGAAATTTCGAAATCCATTAATCAATATATTCTAGAATACCTGCGTGTTAAAGGATCTGGACGTCTATATGCTCTGTCTCCTACATTTGCAGGAAAAGCACTTTTTTATAATAAGTCAATATTCGATCAATATGCTATCTCTTACCACTAAATAGTGGTGTACAATTTGAACTTTTTCTTATTGATGAATATAACATTTTCACTTCAATACGCGATTGTCGATTTTGATTTTTTGTTAAAAATGAGTCAAAACCAAACCGTACTCTGTTCTGAATTCTATTTTGGACGTACCTATGAGGTGTGACACACAACAGGAACCGCACAGGTAAGCTCTATATAGCGGACAAAAGCTTAATTTTTTTGTGTAGGTCATAGCCGAGTCGCACACTAAGCAACATTAATACTATATGGATGTACCTAATCGAAAGGAGGGTGTTTCATATGGGTGAAGTTCTTGGAGGATTCGGATCGTGTGGCTCATGTGGATTCGGGGGGTTCACATCTATTGGTGTAATCTTGGTCTTGTTCATTTTGCTGGTTATCATTTCTCGTGCATTTGTTTTTTAGTATCTAATCGAATACCTTCATAGCCCCCCTTCTTTAACGCTGAGATGATGTTTGATAATTTGGTGTTGAGCCGGTGCACTGTCAAGAAAACAAGAGCCGTTGAGGACATGTGATATGCTCCCCAAAAAGTAGACAGGTGAAATAATAAAACCTTCTGCTTTGAGGGGAGATATCAGAATTCAGAACCAAGCCGCATTATTGGAGTTTTGAACATGCCTATAAGGAATCAAAATAGCAGCGCCGTTGGCATAACGTAAGGGATCAGATCGAAATAATATTGTAGCGTAGAAGGACCTCCAACAAATGTTGAGGTCTTTTTGTATTTCCATATTTTCGTTGACTTCCTTAAAATGGTGTGTTAGTTTATGTTTGAAAATGAGAATCATTATCATTATATATTATATTTATATTATTCATCAACTTCACCGCGATTTTAAGAGGAGGGGTATTTATGCGTGCAACAGAAACAGCGCATACAGATAACGGCTCGAACGTGATGGGCCACATGCAGAAGACGGATTTGCAGGAGATCAAAGCGTTCATGGAGCGCCATTATAATGAGCAGCTCACGATTGGACAATTGGCGGAAATGGCGAATATCAGCCCCAAATATTTCGTGGATTTATTTAAACGAAGGTTCGGTCAGAGCGCGATGGGATTTTTGACGGATGTGCGCATTATGCATGCGAAGCGCTTGCTGACGGAATCGGATGCAAGGTTGCGAGACATTGCGCAGAAGGTAGGCTACCGAGACGAGTTCTATTTTAGCCGCAAGTTCAAGAAGGAGGTCGGCTTGTCGCCATCCGATTTCGCTAAAGATTCCAAGAGGAGCATCGCCGTATGCTCAGCTTCGACAATAGGCCACTTGCTTGCGCTCCAACTCATCCCGGAGGCAGCGCCTCTCGATCCCAAGTGGTCTCCTTATTATTACAACCTCTACAGCAACAAAATTAAAACGCATCTTCTTTTAACTGATCCTTATCATAAATTCACGTTTGAAATTAATTTGGATAAGCTGTGCCGGGCACGGCCGGACGTCATCATTGCCTCAGATCAGCTCCAAATGCGCGAGAGCAGCAAACTGAATGGGATCGCTCCCGTTCACAATGTATCGAGTAAAGCGGGCTGGAGAGAGCAGCTTATGGGAATTGCCCGCTTCTTGAACAAGGAAGAGCTTGCGCAGCAATGGATCGATCATTACGAAAAAAACGCCCAAGCCGGACGCGCACAAGCGGCGCAGCAGTTGGGAGACGATCGCGTCATGGCACTGCGAATCTACCAGACTCAACTATTCGTGTACCAGAATCGAGGTTTGGAGGAAGTACTGTACGATGACTTGCATCTCAAGGCTGCCTGCGAAAGAGGGCTGCAAGGTCATTCTCCGATCTCGATGGATGAGCTTTGTGAGCTGAATCCTGAAAGGATTTTACTTGCCGTGTGCCCAGAGGCTTCATCCCGCAAATATTGGCTGTCATTGCAGCATTCTCCCGAATGGAGGCAGCTTCAAGCGGTACGGAACGGGCATGTACATCCGATAACCGCAGATCCTTGGTTCGAATATTCAGCTGTTGCGATAGCTCGGATGCTGGATGAGGCTCTGCTGCTCTTTACTGGAAATTGTCCAAATACATTTCAGGATTATGGCTATGGTGAATCCTTCGCAACGTGAGTATACTCAGAGTCGATTGAGAATCGTTATCATTGGAGGAGAGGGATCGTGTTAAATCGACGGAATGCAGGGGCAAAAGGTTGGAAATTTAGACTAACAGCACTATTGTGCTGTGTACTTATCGGAAGTTTGCTCGCGAGCTGCGGCGCCAAAAAGGAGGATGGCAATGCCGCATCCGAATCTCAGAGCCCGAAAGAAGCCACGTCCAATGTGTCAGCCGCTGCCGCGGGAGCGAAGAATGCTGCGACAACCGAAGAGCGGACGGTAACGGACGAGCTTGGGCATGAGATCAAGCTTCCGTCCACACCGAAGCGGGTATTCGCCCCTAACATGGAGGACTCCTTGCTGAAGCTGGGCGTGAAGCCTGTGGCTCAATGGTCTAACGGGAAGAAAGGGCATGAGTACTTGCAAGAAGAACTGAAGGATGTTCCTAAGTTGGACTTGTCGGCAGGGCTTCCTTCGCCGGAGGTGTTAATGTCCTATAACCCGGAATTAATTATCTTGCACACGGAGACATACGCCAAGGACGCAACAATATATGAGAGCTATGCGAAGATCGCGCCGACGTATGTTTTTAAAAATGCGTCCGGAAATATCGAGAAATCGCTCGTCACGATAGGAGACTTGCTCGGTAAGTCCACTGAGGCTGATGCAGCATTACAGGCATATCGGCAAAAGGTAACGGACGCCAAGGAGAAGCTGAGCAAGGCTGTTGAGAACAAGAAGGTCGCCATCATTCGGTTTGCGCCAAGAGGTATTAGTCTGATGGGAGGGAAGTATTTGTGCGGATATGTGCTCCATCAGGATTTGGGACTTGGTATTACGAAGCTGGTGGCCAATGAGAACAGCGCGAATCTCTCGCTAGAAGTCCTCCCTGAAATGGATGCGGACTATATTTTCGTCATCAACGCTTACGATCAAGGAAGCGACCGCATGAAAGAGATGATGGACAGTCCAATTTGGAAGAGCATGCCTGCAGCCAAGCAGGGTCATGTCTATGAAGTGAACAACCAGTACTGGCTCGGAAGCGGCTTGATTGCGTATGAAAAAATCGTTGACGACACGGTTCGCCTGTTGACGGAATAGGGGGTAAAGCGGTTGGAACAAATGAAATCAACGCCGACGCTTACCGACTTTTCACGCCGCAGGATCGAGATTCCACTTGCAGAACAGTGGGTGCTTCGTTCACGCGCAGAACGGCGATCGTATCAAATAATGGTGGCTCAGCCCCTAGGATCGCCTCCACCAAGCGGTTATCCGGTCATTTATCTGTTAGATGGCAATTCCGTGTTCAACACGATGGTGGAAGCGCTGCGACTGCAATGTCGCAGGCCGGATAAGACCGGAGTGCTGCCCGCTATTGTGGTAGGAATCGGTTATGAGACGAATGGGCCATATGCACCTGATCGCTTCTACGATTTTACGCCGTTGCCAGCTGAGGACATCAAGCAGCGCTCAGACGGAACACCACTCCCCGAGCAAGGCGGGGCGGGGGCTTTCCTACAATTCATCGAGGAGGAGCTGAAGCCGCAGATCGAGAGTGAGTTCCAGATTGACCGCAATCGTCAGGCGCTGTTCGGTCACTCGCTAGGTGGTTTGTTCACGATCTATACGCTGTTCAGTAGGCCGGAAGCATTCCAATATTACATCGCGGGCAGTCCATCGCTCCATTGGAATCCGGACTATATGCAAGAGCTGGAGCGGAACTTTATCACGCAAGCACGAATGAAAGAACGCTCACTTCCTGCACAGGTGCTTCTTGGTGTAGGCGAGCTTGAAAAAACGCATGTATGCCGCAACTGCGAGCGTGCCAGCGAGCTGGCGAATCGTTTGTCAGCCATATCGGCAGACATCGGGGTAGAGGCGGAATACAAGGAATTCGAGCAGGAAGGGCATGTGTCAGTACTTCCAATATTGGTGAGCCGGGCGCTGCGATTCGCACTACACCCGGACAAATAAAGAGAGGTTGGCAGGATGAAATATTCAGGGATTGAAGGCAAGGTGGCCGTTGTCACAGGTGCGGCTCAGGGAATCGGAGAGGCGGTGGCGCGCGCGCTTGCCGTTCAAGGTGCAACCGTGGTTGTCGTTGATCGGAATGAGGCTGGTTGTACCAGCCTCGCAGCCGAGCTTAATGCAGGCGGATATCATGCTGCTGCTTATCCAGTCGACGTATCCGACAGTACGGCCGTGAATCGAACGGTGGGGCGGATAGAAGAAGAGCTTGGCCCGATCGGCGTGCTTGTTAATGTGGCAGGCATACTGCGGCTTGGCCCGATTGAGATGCTCAGCGATGAAGATTGGCAGTCAACCTTCAGTGTCAATGTCAATGGCGTATTCTATATGTCGCGCGCTGTCGTAACGCGTATGGCGAAGCGCAGATCGGGAGCGATTGTGACCGTAGGCTCCAATGCCTCCGGTGTACCGCGCACGCAGATGTCCGCCTATGCGGCATCGAAAGCAGCCACAACGATGTTCACGAAGTGCTTGGGCTTGGAATACGCTCGGTATCATATTCGCTGCAATATTGTGTCGCCAGGCTCCACTGATACGGAGATGCAGCGCTCACTGTGGAATGGACAGAACGGAGCCGAAGCCATGATTGCGGGTTCGCCGGAATCGTTCCGCCTCGGGATACCGCTGGGCAGAATCGCGCAGCCATCGGATATTGCCGATGCTGCTGTGTTTCTCGCATCCGAACAGGCAAGACACATCACGATGCACGACATGTGTATCGACGGCGGTGCGACATTGGGATGTTGATACTGAGGTCAGGTGACTGATATATCGGAAGGAGTCGATTGACATGTTGAAGTGCGATACCGTTCCCACAAGTGAGGGGATACGGCTTCTAGAACAATATCAGGCGGGATCGTCCTTTCTTTTCTCGTCGCCTCAAGGTGCATTACTGACGCACGGGGAATGGGCGCGGCTCGTGGATTGGAAGGCCGTGGATGAAGAGAGCTTGCCTCAGGCCGTGTCGAAGCTGCTGGATGCAGCTCGGCAGGGGGAACGTGATTGTCCGGTCGTTGTCGGTACAATTCCGTTTCACATGGAGGAGCCTATGTGTCTATATGTACCGAAGGAAGTGCATCGGTACGAGCCATTGCGCATGGATGCGCATGATTATTTGCAACAGGAACCGGAACAGGACAGTTATTGTGTACGAGCAATTCCGGAGCCAGAACAGTATAAACAAGGCGTTAACCAGGTTCTTGAGCGATTGCAAACGGGCGAACTCCAGAAGGTGGTGTTGTCCCGATCCTTGGAAGTGACGTTGACGCATGATGTGGATGTGCAGCGCTTGCTGCATCGATTGCTCAGCCAAAATACCCGTGGTTATACGTTTGCAGTGCCTTTAACGATGGAGCACCCGCATGCAAGCAAGGACAAGGGCGTGTCTGTTGCTAATGGAACAGCACAAACGTTAATTGGAGCAAGCCCCGAGCTGCTCGTAACGAAGCGGGGAATGAACATTAAGGTGAATCCGCTGGCTGGTTCAGCAGCACGGAGCGATGATCCGAACGAGGATGAGCGGCGTGCCGCCCAGCTTCTGAGATCGGACAAGGATCTGCATGAGCACGCGGTTGTCATTGAGGCGGTTGTATCCGCTCTCCGTCCATATTGCAGCAAGCTTCATGTGCCGGAAGGGCCGTCGCTCGTGTCTACGAAGACGATGTGGCATTTGTCTACGGAAATAAACGGGGAGCTTGCGGATCATGACATATCCTCCTTAGAGCTTGCTCTAGCGCTGCATCCGACGCCTGCCATTTGCGGGACGCCTACGGAGGCAGCTCGGAACTTGATCCGGGAGATTGAACCGTTCGAGCGTGGGTTCTTCACGGGGGCGGTCGGCTGGTGCGATGCGAATGGAGACGGAGAATGGGCCGTTACGATTCGCTGCGCAGAGGTGGAGGGACGCTCGCTGCGTCTTTATGCGGGAGCAGGAATTGTGGTCGGCTCGTCCGCGGAAGCGGAGCTTGCCGAGACGTCCGCCAAGCTTCGTACACTGCTGCAAGCGATGGGGCTGAATGAACAACAACCGATGATGATGCAGGGGGGATGAACGATGCTAGCAGGATGCCCGACATGGCCGGAAGAATTTGCTGCACGTTATAGACAGGAAGGATGCTGGCAGGGAGAGACATTCGGCACGATGCTGCGCCACCGTGCAGCGGAGTATGGAGAGCGCATCGCAATTGTGAGCGGCGATCGGCGAGTCAGCTATGCGGAACTGGATGAGCAGGCAGATCGCCTTGCTGCTGGATTCTACCGCTTGGGGATTAGGGCTCAGGATCGAGTTATTGTCCAGCTTCCGAATATTCCGCAATTTTTTGAAGTCATATTTGCGCTGTTTCGCATCGGAGCATTGCCTGTCTTTTCCTTGCCAGTGCACCGCAGGAACGAGATCGGCTACTTATGCGAGTTCACACAGGCAGCCGCCTATGTCATCCCCGACAAGGATGCGGGGTTCGATTATCGGGAGCTTGCCGCGCAGGTGAAGGACACGCTGCCAGATTCACGCCGCGTTATTGTTGTAGGTGAGCCAGGCGAATATACAGCGCTGGATGATCTGTATGCCGAGCCTAGCATTGGCGAGATTAAGGGGCCGAGCTCCATGGATGTCGCTTTCCTCCAATTATCTGGCGGGACAACCGGCTTGCCGAAGCTAATTCCACGGACGCACGACGATTACATATATAGCCTGCGCATGAGCGCAGAAGTTTGCGCGTTGAATGAGCACAGCGTATATCTGGCGGTGCTGCCGATCGCGCATAATTATCCGCTTAGCTCTCCCGGCGTGCTTGGCACACTATATGCAGGAGGGCGGATCGTGCTTGCCCGCGGAGCAAGCCCTGATGAAGCTTTCCCGCTTATTGCCAAGGAAGGCGTCACCATTGCAGCCGTCGTGCCGCCACTCGCCTTAATTTGGCTAGATGCCGCGGAATCGCGCCGCTATGACCTCACTCACTTGGAAGTGCTGCAGGTTGGGGGCGCCAAGTTCAGCGCAGAAGCTGCCAAGCGGGTGCGAACGATAATTGGCTGTACACTGCAGCAGGTGTATGGGATGGCAGAGGGCTTGGTGAACTATACGAGATTTGATGACCCCGAAGAAACGATCATCAGTACGCAGGGCCGTCCGATGTCTCCATATGATGAAATCAGCATCGTCGATGATGAGGATGACGAAGTGGCTCCGGGCGAGGTAGGGCATTTGCTGACGCGCGGGCCGTACACCATTCGCGGATATTACCAAGCCGAGCAGCACAACGCAAGATCCTTTACATCAGACGGCTTTTATCGCACAGGCGATATGGCCAGAATGACTCCGGCTGGATATTTAGTGATTGAAGGGCGGGCGAAGGATCAGATCAATCGCGGCGGCGATAAGGTAGCGGCTGAGGAAGTCGAGAATCATTTGCTTGCCCATCCGGGTGTGCATGATGCCGCTGTTGTGTCTATGCCGGATGAATTCCTTGGCGAGCGCACATGCGCATTCGTCATTCCTTATGAAGCTGCCATAACGGGCAGCGAGTTGAAGGATTTTCTAAGAGACAGAGGGCTTGCATTATATAAAATTCCAGACCGCGTAGAGTTCGTCGAATCCTTCCCACAGACGGGAGTCGGCAAGGTGAGCAAGAAGATGCTTCGGGAGCTGATCGCTGCGAAGCAGGAGGCATTGAGCAAGAAGTAAGTGATAATAGAAGATGCATTTATTAGAGTTGTAACGAAGCATTAGAAGTAGTAACTGAAGAAGCAACAGAAGAAGTGCTTGAAGAAGCGCCTTAAAGAATTGTCTAAAAGTGTCTGCGAGCCGCTAGAAGAAGTTCTTGTGAATGCCTATAGGAGTATGTGAAAAGTAAGTGATAAGGTTTCGTGTTCATGAAAATGTCTCGTGTTGTTGCAGAGTTTATCCATAAAAACTAGTGAAAAGAGGAGAATCGATGGGTCTTCCTACTATCCTTCCATATCGAATGCCAAGTGAGGCAGAACTGCCAGAGAACAGGGTCGACTGGAGTCCGGATCCAAGCCGTGCCGTACTGCTCATCCATGACATGCAGCAGTATTTTGTCGATGCCTATCAGGGTGGCGAATCGCCGCTGGTTGAACTGATTGCGAATATTAAGGAGCTGCGCGAACGCTGTTCGGAGCTTGGTATACCTGTCGTGTATTCGGCGCAGCCAGGAGGGCAGACTCTTGAGCAGCGTGGATTGCTGCAAGACTTCTGGGGGGCGGGCATTAATGATGGGCCATACCAGAAAAAATTCGTAGACGAGCTGGCGCCGCGGGTGAACGATATTCTCGTGACAAAATGGCGCTACAGTGCCTTTCAGAAAACGAATTTGCTTGAAATATTACGGGAACGCAGACGGGATCAGCTGCTCGTATGTGGGATCTACGCGCATATTGGCTGCCTGATGACCTCGTGCGAGGCATTTATGCAGGATGTCCAGCCGTTCCTCATTGCAGATGCGGTAGCTGATTTTTCGCTCGACAAGCATCGCATGGCGTTAACCTATGCGGCAGAGCGATGTGCAGTAGTGGCAACGACGGAACGGGTTCTGAACGCTCTTAACCGGCATGCTGCCGAGCAGGAAGCAGAGGAAACCGCTGGAGCAGAAGAGGGATTTTCGGTAACAATGCAATCTGTGCGTGAAACGGTTGCGCAGCTGCTGCAGGAGGAGCCGTCTGCGATTGGGGATCAAGATAATCTAATCACGCAATGGGGGTTGGACTCGATTCGGATTATGAGCTTAGTGGAACGTTGGAAGCGCAGCAGCATTGCGGTAAGCTTCGTGGAATTGGCGGAACGGCCGACGGTAGCAGGCTGGTGGGAGCTCTTGTCCGCCAAGCTCAGCAGTAACTCGGTGCCTAATTATGATTATTACTCGATATAAAAGGAGGTCATCATCATGCACGATCAGGAGAAGGAACGATGGCCGCTATCAGGAGCGCAGGCTGGAATCTGGTTCGCGCAGCAGCTCGATCCTGACAACCCTATTTTCAATACCGCTGAATGTGTGGACATTCGCGGGCCAATAGATCCTGCTCGCTTCGAAGCGGCTCTTCGCCAGGCGGTGACAGAGGCGGAGGCACTGCATGTCCGTTTTGGAGAGGATGCAGACGGTCCATGGCAGAAGATCGTCCCCACAGACGACTGGGTGCTGCACATGATTGATCTAAGCAGAGAGGTTGACCCGGAAGGCACAGCCCGAGCGTGGATGAACCGCGATATGGAGAAGCCCGTTGATTTGCATACGGGGCCTCTCTTCTCGGAGGCACTGTTTAAGATCGAGAGCGAGCGGTACCTCTGGTATCAGCGCATTCACCATATTGTCATTGACGGATTCGGTGCAGCATTGCTGATGCAGCGTGTGGCGCAAAACTATACAGCATTAATCTATGATCTTCCGAATGGAGCCGGAACGTTCGGTTCCTTGCAATCCATTTTGGAGGAAGATGCAGCATATCGTTCATCGGAACAGATGAACCGTGACCGGGAATTCTGGCTAGAGCGCTTCTCCGACAGGCCGGAAGCAGTTAGCCTAGGAGGACATGCGCAGCGAACGGCCCGTCGCTTCGTACGCCGCACTGCGCATATTCCGACTGCCACCGTGAGTGGATGGCAGTCGATTGCAGCTGAATCGGGAATAAGCTGGCCGGATGTTCTCGCAGCAGCGACCGCGATATATGTGCATCGGTTGACACAGGAAGAGGAGATCATTCTTGGTCTGCCTGTAATGTGCCGACTAGGATCAGCCGCATTGCGCGTTCCTGGTATGGTCATGAATTTGCTTCCGCTGCGTGTGGAGGTAAGTCCGGAGAGGAGCCTTGGCGATCTGCTGCGTGAGGTGACACGCGAGATCCGCATGATTCGGCGTCATCAAGGGTATCGCCATCAGGATCTGCGCAGAGACTTGAAGCTGCTTGGCGATAATCGCAGGTTAATCGGCCCGCTCATTAATGTCATGCCTTTTGTTGAGGATGTCAGCTTCGCAGGATATCGAGGCAAAGTCAGCAACCTATCCGCAGGGCCTGTCGATGATTTGACGATTAACGTATACAGCCATGCGGATGGCAGCGGGCTGCGTCTCGATTTCGACGTGAATCCCGAAATCTATAGCTTGGACGAGCTATATGCCCATCAACAGCGCTTCCTGCATCTATTGGATGGAATTGCGCATGCAGAATCGAATCTGCCTATTGGACAGCTTCCGGTGATTACGCCTGAAGAACGCCGACAGGTGCTTGAGGAATGGAACGATACTGCACATGATGTGCCGAGCATAAGTGTGCCAGAGTTGTTCGAGGAACAGGTGGAGCGCGCTCCCGAAGCAGTTGCAGTCGTCTGTGAGGGCGAACTGCTTCGATATGGAGAGTTGAATGCGAAGGCAAATCAGCTTGCCCACTATCTCATTTCCTGTGGCGTCGGGCCCGATCGTATTGTGGCGCTGTCTATCCCACGCTCAGTGGAAGCGGTCATCGCTATATTGGCTATACATAAGACAGGAGCCGCTTATTTGCCGCTTGATCCGGACTATCCAATCGAACGGCTTGCCTATATGCTGGAGGATGCTGATCCGGTCTGTCTGATTGCGACGAAGGAGACGTCCGCGAGCTTGCCACCTTGTAGCAGGAAGACCATCGTGCTGGATGAATCGGCAACGATAGACGCACTGGAGGAATCACCTGCTCACAATCTTACGGATGAGGACAGGATCAGGGCACTCTCAGCATCGCATATTTCATATGTCATTTACACTTCCGGCTCCACAGGGAAACCGAAGGGGGTCATGCTTACCTTTGGCGGCTTGGCTAATCTGCTGCATGACATGAAGGCCCGGTTGGCGCTGGGCGAACAGGATCGGATGCTGTCCGTCACTACGATATCATTTGACATATCTGTAATGGAGCTGCTGCTTCCGCTTATTTCCGGCTCCGTACTCGACATTGCCCGCAAGGAAACGATTCTAGATCCGTCAGCGCTAGCAAATCGGATTGTGGGAACCGGCGCGACGATCATGCAGGCGACGCCGACACTGTGGCAGGCGCTTGTCGACAGCAGGCCGGAACGATTCGCCGATCTCAAGATGATTACGGGTGGCGAGGCGATTCCACTCGCGTTGAAGCTGACGCTGCAGGAGTTGAACGGCGAAGTCAACAATCAATATGGCCCGACGGAAACGACGATTTATTCGACCGCGGGGCTGCTTGATCATAGTCCAACGAACAAGCCGTCTATCGGGCAGCCAATTCGGAATACAAGGCTGTATGTGCTCGACAGTTCGTTAGAGCCAGTGCCTCCTGGAGTAGCGGGAGAACTGTATATTGCAGGAGCCGGACTTGCGCGCGGATACTTGGGACGTGCGGATTTGACTGCTGAGCGCTTCGTTGCTGATCCATTCGGATCTCCTGGTACTCGAATGTATCGTACAGGAGATATGGTGCGTTGGTTGGCAGACGGCACAATCGATTATTTGGGGCGCGCGGATCACCAAGTGAAGCTGCGCGGATTCCGGATTGAAACGGGTGAAATCGAGGCGCTGCTAGGTGCCCATCCTGACATTTCACAAGCAGCGGTTACGCTATATGAGGATCATGCGGGTGAACAGCGTTTGGCGGCTTATGTGGTTCCATCATCATCGTCTGGACTAGAACCTGCGGAACTGCGTCAATATGCAGCACAGAAGCTTCCGGATTACATGGTGCCGTCCGCTTTCGTTGTTCTTGATGCGATGCCGCTTACACCGAACCGTAAAATCGACCGCAAAGCTCTGCCTGCGCCGGATCGCGCTGCGGCAGCATTGGGACGCGAACCGCGTACACCGCAAGAGGAAATCATATGCGCCTTATTCGCAGAGGTGCTGGGGCTTCCCCGCGTAAGCATCGATGATGATTTCTTCGCTCTCGGCGGTCATTCATTGCTCGCGGGACGAGTTATGGTGCGTGTGCGAGAGGCATTCGGCGTTGAGTTGAATATCGGAAGCCTGTTCGAAGCGCCTACCGCTGCTTCTCTTGTGCGGCGTCTCGAACCTGCACAGGAGCAGAGACCAGCTATTCGTGCGAGCTTAGGCAAGCGGCCTGAGCGGCTGCCGCTTTCATTTGCCCAGCAGCGACTATGGTTTCTGTACCGGCTGGAGGGGGCAACGCCTACTTACAATATTCCGCTCGTTGCCCGAATGTCGGGCGAGTTGAATGTCGAGGCGCTGCAGGCAGCTGTTTATGATATCGTGGATCGTCATGAGACACTGCGCACGATTTTCCCGGATGAGAATGGCACTTCAAGTCAACTGATATTGAATTCTAAGGATGTACAAATACCGTTCGAGGTGTTAGATGTAAGCGAGCGGGAGCTGAACGACAGGCTAGAGGAAGCAGTACGATACAGCTTCCGTCTCTCTGAGGAGCCATCGCTGCGGGTTCACTTGTTCCGCACGGCGGCGAACGAGCATGTGCTCTTGCTGCTGCTGCATCATATTGCAGGCGATGGCTGGTCACTCACATCGTTGACTCGTGATTTGTCAATTGCGTACGAGGCGCGTTGCCGGGGCGAGGCGCCTGCGTGGACACGGCTTCCCGTCCAATATGCTGATTATGCGCTGTGGCAGGAACGACTGCTTGGAAGCACCGATCAAGCGGACAGTCTGATCGCGCGCCAGCTCGATTACTGGACGGAAGCTCTGAAGGGATTGCCAGAGGAGATGGAGCTGCCTACCGATTATCCGAGACCTGCGGCCGCTAGCCATAAGGGAGGAACCGTCCAGCTGCAAATTGATCCCGTACTGCATGATCGGCTGATAAAGCTTGCGCGAGGCAATCGGGCCAGCTTGTTCATGGTGCTGCAGGCTGCGCTGGCCGTGCTGTTCACCCGGCTTGGAGCGGGCAATGACATTCCGCTTGGAAGCCCGATTTCAGGCCGTAACGATGATGCGCTTGACGGTTTGATCGGTCTGTTCATTAATACACTTGTCATTCGTACTGACACGTCGGGCAATCCAGACTTCGTAGAGCTGTTGTCCAGAGTACGCAAGGTCAGTTTGGAGGCGTATGAGCATCAGGATGTGCCTTTCGAGCGCCTTGTGGAAATATTGAATCCGGTTCGTTCGCGTGCTAGGCATCCGCTTTTCCAAATCATGCTTGTGCTGCAAAATACACCGGAAGCGTCGCTGGAATTCCCAGGCTTGTCGTCGAGCCTGCAGCTTGAGAGCGTGGGTACGGCGAAGTTCGATTTGACCTGGGAATTGAACGAGCGCCGCAATGCAGATGGAGCGCCAGATGGTCTGGATGGAATTGTGGAGTTCAGCGCAGACCTGTTCAAGCGCGATACGGTTGAGATGCTCGCTGCGCGTTATGTGCGCATATTGGAAAGCATCGCCTTAGAACCAAGCAAACCGATTGGAAAAATTGATATATTGCTCCCAGAGGAGCGGCACGATCTAGCGAATGATTGGCTGGCATGGAGTTCAGCTGTCCCAGATGCTGCGCAGGCCACAATTCCGCAATTGTTTGAAGCGCAGGCTGCCCGTTCGCCGCAGGCCATTGCTGTTGTTCATGAAGGCGTGGCTCTAACATATGGACAATTGAACAAACAGGCAAACCGCTTGGCGCATCTGTTGATGGAACACAGGGTAGGGCCAGAGCATATTGTAGCGCTTGCTTTGCCAAGGTCGATGGAAATGATCGTCGGCGTATTGGCTGTATTAAAGGCAGGGGCAGCCTACTTGCCGCTTGATCCTGATTATCCAGCGGAACGGCTTGCCTATATGCTGGAGGATGCGGGACCTGTATGTATCGTGACGGATCAGCGCACGATTGACAAGCTCCCGGATGGAGGGATGGGGGCTACGCCGCGCATCTTACTGGATGATCCAGAAGTGATGCGCCAGTTGGCAAGCTGTTCTGAGTCTGATCCTGTAGACCAGGTATGCAGGCGCAAGCTCTCTCCATATAGTCCAGCTTATATCATTTATACGTCCGGCTCGACGGGCAAACCGAAGGGTGTGCTTGTTCCGCATCAGAACGTGGTACGGCTGTTCTCTTCAACCGAGCATTGGTTCCATTTCGGCGTCGATGATGTCTGGACGTTGTTCCATTCCTATGCCTTTGACTTTTCGGTATGGGAAATATGGGGCGCGCTGCTGCATGGGGGCCGACTCGTCATCGTGCCTCACGCTGTCAGCAGATCGCCAGAGGAATTCTTGGGTCTGCTCGTGCAGGAGGGGGTAACGGTGCTGAATCAGACGCCGTCTGCTTTCTATCAACTCATGCAGGCGGACAGGGAGCATCCGAACCTCGGGCAAGCGCTGTCTCTGCGCTATATCGTCTTCGGAGGAGAGGCGTTAGAGCTGGGTCGGCTGAGAGATTGGTACGAACGGCATGCGGATGATGCGCCGCGGCTTATTAATATGTACGGTATTACGGAGACGACAGTTCATGTCAGCTTCAATGAGCTGAATCATAATAGCGACGTTCCGGGAGCATCAAGCCTTATCGGCGGATCGATTCCGGATTTGAGGGTGTATGTGCTGGATGATGCACTGGAGCCCGTACCGTATGGTGTAACAGGTGAAATGTACGTATCCGGAGCAGGCTTGGCTCGCGGCTATTGGGGCCGACCGGGCTTGACGGCGGAGCGGTTCGTGGCCGATCCATTCGGCCCGCCTGGAAGCAGAATGTACCGCACCGGAGACTTGGCGAAGCGCGTGATTGGTGGAGGACTGGACTATTTGGGCCGTGCCGATCATCAGGTGAAAATTCGCGGCTTCCGCATCGAGCTGGGTGAAATTCAAGTAGTGCTTGCCAGACATCCAAGCGTAGCGCAGGCGGCGGTCATTGTGCGGGAGGACAACCCAGGTGACAAACGGCTTGCAGCCTATGTGGTTCCTGCTGCAAATGCTCCTTGGGATGCGGCGGAGCTGCGCCGACATGCGTCTTCCATGCTTCCCGATTACATGGTGCCATCAGCTATTATTGGGCTGGATGCACTGCCGCTCACGCCGAATGGCAAGCTGGATCGCAAGGCGCTTCCGGCACCCGATATTGCTCTTGATGCAGATGGGCGCAATCCGAGAACGCCGCATGAAGAGGTGCTCTGCGATCTGTTCGCCGAAGTGCTGGGCCTTCGCCGCGTCGGAATCGATGACAGCTTTTTCGAGCTTGGAGGACATTCGCTGCTTGCGGTTCGGCTCATCAGCCGCATCCGCGAAGCGCTTGGACGAGAGCTCAGCATTGCGGTATTGTTCGAGGCGCCAACCGTGTCCGGACTCGTGGAACGAATGGAGCTGGATCGGGACAGTGGGAACAGTGCGCTCCAAGTGCTGCTTCCGCTGCGTACGCATGGCGAAGAGATTCCGCTGTTCTGCGTCCATCCGGCAGGTGGCTTAAGCTGGTGCTATGCCGGATTAATGAAGCATCTTGGCGTGAAATATCCAATTTACGGCTTGCAGGCACGTGGAATTGCGCAGGCTGAGAAGCTTCCGCAGACACTGGACGAGATGACGGCTGACTATATTCGCCATATTCGCATGATTCAACCGCAGGGGCCGTACCGTTTGCTGGGCTGGTCGCTGGGCGGCAATGTCGCGCATGCGATGGCCGTGCAGCTGCAAGAGGAAGGGGAAGAGGTTGCGTTTCTGGCGATGCTGGACGCTTATCCGAGCCACTACTTGCCGATTCGGGGGGAACCGGATGAAGAGGAGGCGTTGACCGCCCTGCTTGCCTTGGGAGGCTATGACCGTGACAGTATCGGCGATGAACCGCTGACGATTGCAAGCGCAATCCGAATTTTGCGCAGCGACAGCAGCGCCTTGGCTACGCTGGATGAAGCGACGATTATGAATTTGAAGGTTACGTATGAGAATTCGGTTCGTCTGTTGGGTGCTTATGTGCCGAGAAGGTACGAGGGCGATCTACTGTTCTTCCGCTCGACCATCATTCCAGACTGGTTCGATCCGATTGAGCCGGAGATGTGGAATCCTTATGTGGGCGGTCGTATCGAACGCCATGATATTGCATGCCGGCATAAAGACTTGTGCCAGCCAGGGCCTTTAACTGAAATTGGGGCAAGCATCTTACAGAAGCTTCAAAATGCAAGCAGTAGGAATGCCGCTTCTGAAGTTCATGTGTAGGAATCTTCTGTATCGGGTATCCTCTGTATCCTCTATTTTTAGGAGACCATCTTCCCTTTGAAGTGATTAGTTGAGCAAGTTAAGGGGAAGGGGAACAAGGGATCAATATATTCGTGGCAAAGTGCGAACTAATTATTTTCAATGAAATTCACATGAAACCTACTTATGAAGGGGAGAGGTTGCAGAATGGCAAATCCTTTTGAGCAAGCAGACGGCTCGTTTTTGGTGCTGCGAAATGATGAGGAGCAATATTCGATCTGGCCAGCTTTCGCGGCCGTACCTGAGGGTTGGTGCAAGGTTCTTGGCCCTGCTTCTCGGGAAGAGAGCATCGAATATATTAATCTGCATTGGATAGATATGAGGCCTCGAAGCTTGGTGGCGTCAGTGGCATCCGTGCTGGAAGAGGCTCAATGAGCAGACGCTTGGATCCGAAAAAAGCAGTGTGCATCGTGTATGTGGCAGCCATGTTCGTGGTTGCCATGGACGCGACCATCCTCAACGTTGCGCTAAAAACGATAAGCGACGAGTTTCACATTCCGCCAGCCGCATCGGGAGCGCTTAATGTAGGATACTTGGTAAGCATTGCAATAGTGCTTCCGCTGGCAGGCTGGCTAGGAGACAGATGGGGCACCAAGCGTATCTTCTTGCTTGCACTTGCGATATTTACTGGTGCGTCGGTGCTGTGTGGAACGGCTGTAGATGTACACTCCCTGATCTTCTACCGCATCCTGCAAGGGATTGGGGGAGGTTTAATTACTCCACTCGGAATGGCTATGCTGTTCCGGACATTCCCTCCTCAGGAGCGGGCTAAAATCTCGCGGTCGCTCGTGCTGCCAATCGCAATAGCACCTGCAGTGGGGCCGATCCTGAGCGGTGTGATGGTCGAGCATCTTTCATGGCGCTGGATTTTTTATGTGAATTTGCCGCTTGGAATTGCTGCTCTGCTGCTTGGCCTTCTGTACTTGCAGGAGCATAAAGAGCCAGAGGCAGGTCGTCTGGATATTCCGGGCGTCCTGCTGTCGGCACCAGGGCTTGGATTGGTGATGTATGCGCTTAGCCAAGGTCCGCTGCAGGGCTGGAGTTCACCTGTAATAATCGTTGCGGGCAGTGTGGGCACGGTGCTGTTGGCAGGACTGGTCTTTGTTGAACTTCGAGTACAACAGCCACTGCTGGATCTAAGGCTCTTGCAAGACCGCCTGTTCCGGGCGGCAGGACTTGTCGCCATGTGTTCCGCAGCGGGATTGCTCGGCATGCTGTATGTATTTCCGCTCATGTATCAGCATGCGCTGCAAGCATCGGCCTTAGATGCTGGCTTGACGACTTTCCCCGAGGCATTGGGGCTTATGGTGTCCTCGCAGCTTGTACCACGCTTCTATTCAAGGTACGGACCCAAGCGAATTGTTATTGTCGGACTGCTCTGCACGTCAGCGATCTTCGTGCTGCTTAGCATGGTTGGAGCAGGAACGAGCCCATGGCTCATACGAGGCATGCTGTTCGCGGTCGGCCTGTGCTTGGGACATACCGTCGGAGCCGTTCAGATCGCGGCCTTCTCCAACGTACCGCCAGCCTCGATGGGGCGCGCTACCACTTGGTTCGCGGTTCAGAATAGACTGGGACCAGCTATAGGAATGGCCATATTATCTGCCATCATAGCTGCAATGGTTAGCGGCCAACTGACGAACGGAGCTATCGAAGCTGCTAATGCCGGACAGATAGAAATGAATCTTCTCGCTTACCGTACCGCCTTACTTGGTGCAGCTGCATTTCTGCTTCTTGGCTTATGTATCGCCTTCCGAATTAAGGACAGCGACGCCGCCGTGACCATGAAATCTCGGCAATCATCCACTCCTGCGACGAAGTCTGTAAAGGCGGAAGGATAGGGGATAAAAGACATATCTATGCCTAAATATTGGAATTCAATGCTTCGATATTCTATCTTTATTACAAAGATAGTCTGTTTTTTTCCAACCGTCGTGGATAAGTGATAGAGGCAATATCCAAGTACAGTAAAGGTTCAGAACAATTTTGACGAGTTTTCAGAAAATTTCGTTTTAGGTTGGGGAAATTATAGTGAAACCCGCGTGGTTGTAGTAAAATTACTATATTGATGTTTTGAAAAAGCCTGATTTATCTAGGGTTGAACAGTAACATTAGATGTATTAAAATATGTTGCCAAGCGCCGCCTTCTTCTCAGCCATTTGTGTTGAACAGTAACATTAGATGTATTGAAATATCGTTACTAAGCCAAAGCAGAGTCATGGCAAGCAGGTTGAACAGTAACATTAGATGTATTGAAATTTGCTGAGCTTATCCAATTCCAAAACGCCGTTCATTGTTGAACAGTAACATTAGATGTATTGAAATTGCTCTCCCCTCCCTAGTCATCGAACCACCCGTAGTTGAACAGTAACATTAGATGTATTGAAATGTAGCCAGCAGATGGAGGGACATGTTCAAATGACGAGTTGAACAGTAACATTAGATGTATTGAAATAGATAGACGTGACGCGAACGATATCGTCGAAAGACTGTTGAACAGTAACATTAGATGTATTGAAATTTGCCGATAGCGCAGATCCTAAGTCAATCGACGAACTGTTGAACAGTAACATTAGATGTATTGAAATTCCATTTGGTTACTCAATTGCTGTCTGATTTCTGGAGTTGAACAGTAACATTAGATGTATTGAAATAAATATTTATGTCAGGAGTTATCACTAATGAGTTTAGTTGAACAGTAACATTAGATGTATTGAAATAGCGTATCCTCGACGTGGACGAGCTGCCATTAAGCAGTTGAACAGTAACATTAGATGTATTGAAATTTGCCTTTCTCTTCGGGCGGAACGGAATCCGCCTCCGTTGAACAGTAACATTAGATGTATTGAAATACCAGTTCAAGACAGGCAACGGAAGCCAATCCCCCCGTTGAACATTAACATTAGATGTATTGAAATGCGGAAAATCAGCACATGCCAAGTACCGCACATACAGTTGAACAGTAACATTAGATGTATTGAAATAGCGTAAGCTGATCCATCCTTTTCTTGTGCTCTAGCGTTTAACAGTAACATTAGATGTATTGAAATCTAAATGTCAGTACCAGGCATTCCTGAACGAATACGGTTGAACAGTAACATTAGATGTATTGAAATTTTTGGATGCTCCGGTATTGAGTCATTCCGACCATAGTTGAACAGTAACATTAGATGTATTGAAATAATATATGCGTTCATGGTTACGTTTGAAAATACTTAGTTGAACAGTAACATTAGATGTATTGAAGCTCTACTCTATCCACTGATGCGATAGCAGTCTGAAGACATGTGCCAAAAAGAAATCAAACAAGTGGCAACAGGATATTAGCAGAATCGACAACTGGAAGTATGATGCGCTGGCGGATTTGTGGACGTGCCCTGAGTGACTATCTTTCTACTTTTACCTTGAGAGCAATCAAAAAACAGAAAGTGGTTATGAGATCCTGCTTCGCCACTATCGTAGTCAGGATTTCATGCATTGCCTACTCTCAAAGCAACCTCTACGAAGGCAAACGGGGATCGTGAAATTCGGGTAAGCCTGCAGCATCTTGGCTGCAAGCGACGTGTACAGAAAAAGCTGCGAAGCAAAGAAGGGAACGCGCTGCCGATTCGACGAATGGTCGAGCCAAAGAGTGTATTTGGGCAACTGAAAAATAACAGAGGATTTAGACGCTTCCTGCTTCGAGACCTGTCGAAAGTGTGCCCTGAGGTCGGAGAATTTCCCTTGCCCACAATTTGCTGAAATAGGAAACAATGAATCAAAAAGGTCGAGTTCGGGTAGGTATATTACCCTGAACTCGACCTTTTTCGAATCTAGCGATCCCTCACAGGTAGTAAAAACCTACTTATGGGACAGCCCCTTGTCTATTTTTCAATTATTAGTCAAATCAAAGATTACTTAGTTAGTTTCCGTTGTAATAATATATTAATACAAAATGATAATTTAGTGTTTACATAGATTAAGCTAAGTGATAACCTTTAAATAGGAAAAATACGCCATGCGTTAAGGTTAGCTTAGTCCATATATGTTCATTCAAAAATTTCAATGCATCGCACGCTACAGTTAAATAATGAATTATTTAATTTGTTTTCATTCTATTTGCTCTACTATATCGTTTCATTACTAGAGTCTGCAATAGGTAATAATATTCAATCTACTTAGGAGAGGGGAACGATATGTACTTTGAATTAAAAGCAACGGTCATGCTGAAGCAATCAGGACATTATTTAGAATGGCCTGAGCGCATAAGTGCTTGGATTGGACGGGCCAGCCTGCACGATCCTGTGTTGAAACATTCACATTATGAAACCGCATACAAGCATTATGTGTATGGAGCGCCGTATCCGAGAGAGGCTGATGGAATCTACAAGAAAGGCAAAGTATATGTCATAGAAATACGGAGCTCAATTGAGCAGACGTTAAGACGTATCTCCGCTGCACTGCAAATAGAGAGTGGAGATGATTCTCTCGAACTTCTCGCCGTATCAAGTGTAAATAGTAAACGATTAACGCATATTACAGAACTTACGACAGTGACTCCTGCAATTGTAACCATTGATAATAAGCCGTGGGTACCAGGTGGAGATATCGAACTATTGTTGAAGCAGGTGCACTCTAACGCAGAAAAGAAGGCCAACAGCTTGTTCCCGGATGAGCCGATACGGCTTGATTATTATTTTGCCGAAGGCATCCAATTATTGAATGGCAAGCCAATTGCTTATTGCTACAAAGGCCGTAAGCTGCTCGGCAACAAGTTCCGGTTGTTGATTCGTGAGGATGCTTGGTCGCAGCGACTTGCGCATGTCGTGCTTGGATCGGGCGCAGCAGAGAAGGGGTCGATTTTAGGGGCTGGCTTCTGTCTTGCCAAGGGTCTGAATTAATTGCTGAAAGGAGGGGCTGGACTTGCTGCATGACATATCAGATAGTTATTTGCTGGCCAAAGGTAAGTTTCCTAATATCGTCTTCGATTCTCACCAACCGAAAGAGGGTTTATATATCCGATTGCGGCTTGATCAGAGCTGGGAACAGCAAGCTGAGCAATTCACCCAGAATCATATCATTATCCAAGCGAAGGAAGATGCAGCACCGAATCAGCAACAATTGTATGATTGGTTTATCATACGGGATTACTATAGTTCACTTATTACAATGAACAAAGCAGTAGATCCGGGCAAGCAAATCCATAGCAATAATCCATTTGCACTGTATGCCAAGCGTGAGGTGTTCCTGGGTGAGAAGCAGGGCGGCAACAAGTCTACCCTGCAGGATCATGTAAATCGGTTTCTGGATATGACGAAGCCGAATGAGATTCAGCAGAAGTGGAACAGTCTGCTCCCGAAAAAGTTACAAAAAGGTGCCGACGCGCTAACTCCTGATATCTTGTTCAGCAATACAGAATACGCAGCAGCACTGGAATATCTCTTTAGTAACGAACGAAGTGAACGTGTTGCTAGAGTTGCTGCATGGTACACGGACAATTTACAACACTTGACGGAGTTTATTAAATCCATTGAATTTAAAAATTACATAAAACTGTTCTTCATTTCTACGCAAGATGACCACACCTTAGAATCACGACCATGTGAGCAGATGTATAGGCTAGAGCACCTCCTTTATACCATTCCGAAAATATATAACAGCAATGATTATAACCAAATAGTTGATGGGCAATTAGTTGGATTGCCGAGCTTCAACGTCAGCATGAATAGTAAAAAGCCATATCTTGAACATAAAAGTATGCGCGTGCAGGTTCCTATCCGTGTACCCCTGCAGAACGCTATTTTAATTAAGCAAGCATCGGAATGGCTTTTATCAAAACCGAAAAATGTAATGAACAAGCTTTCTTACGTGAAGGACTTCACTTTATCATCCACCGCTAAGCCTGAAGGCGCTTATCACGTTTATATAGACGGGAAAGAGAATGAAGTTCTAGATTATGAGAACGTTCCTTTCCCTACGGAAGTGTCAGTAGAAATCAGATTTAACAATGTATTAGGGATTACGATGGGGAAAGAGAAAATGAGAAAAGAGTATCCCCGTATCGAAAATGTCGAGCAGTTGCAGCGAGAAATTAGTCGCCAATTTTTCAGGGGACGCATGAATGAACAGTTTGTGCGTGCTGAACCTAAACCGAAAAACAAGGAGTTTACCTCTGTTATGGCAGCGCTGTTCATGCAGAGTAGACAAGCTTTTCATGACTGGTTGTATAAAGGGACGGAGATCACAATTCGTCCGCTTTTTGCACGCACTACATTGCGGCTCATTCAGGAGCAACTGATGTATGTGGAACCTGCCGGACAGAACAATGGGTATTCGCTTGACTTGCGCTGGCTTGCGGATGCAATGAACCTTAGACTGTCGTTAATATCTTATTTAGAACGGTATGAAGGAGGAATGACAGTGTCAGACCGTATTGCAGAAGTGATGAATTCGTTAAAGACGAAGCTGGAGTCTGGTAATAGTGGTTGTATCTGTAGCGATGATAACGAATATTATTTCCTAGTGGGACAACTTGCCTATTACTTGAAAAGTCAATCAGAGGCGCAGCAGAAGACAGGTGACTTATTAGGGCCGTTCCTGATGGCGAAACGCAGTGAGCAGATGAAAGTTCGCTTACAAGAAGCCTATATTCTGCATAAGCACAAGATTAGACTTCAACATGTGAAGTTCAATCGGGCATTTTCGAGTGTGTTTGGTTATGTACCGGATGCTGATATGGATGAAGACGGCATGGAAATGTTTATGGCTGGCTTGTTCGCAGATAACTGGTTCTATGAGAAAAGCGAGAAATCTAGCAATTCCGAAGATTAATTTAGGTACTGAGGAGGAAGATCGCAATGGCGAAGAAGAATAACCGGGTCGTAGGATTGATTGGAATTGTAAGCAGAATGGCGAATTGGAATGCGGATTTTTCAGGTCATCCGAAGACGATTAGCAGCGGACAAATATTCGGCAGTGACAAAGCTCTGAAATATAGCATTAAGCGATATTGGGAGGAAGAAGGCCACAAAGTGCTGTATATCCGCTCCTATAAGATGGCGGCAGGAAAGGGGAAAGAGGCGGATAAATTGCAGCCTCGCTCACTTGATGAGCGCTATGAAGAATTATTTGGAGAGAAAGTATCTTCAAGCTCATCAGAAGTTTTAACTCGGTTATTTCAGTGTATAGATGTCATGAACTTTGGCGCTACATTTGCGGTAAAAGAACAAAATATTGGCCTAGCAGGTGCTGTACAGATTGGACAAGGATTCAATAAATGGGGGAGAACTTCTGTTGAAGTACAGGACATTCTATCGCCGTTCCGTAATTCGAATGAAAAAAGCGCTGACAAGGATGCTACTTCAATCGGTAAAAAGACGACAGTAGATGAGGCACACTACATTTATCCATTTTCCGTGAATCCGAAGCATTATGATCATTATTTGGAGCTTCCAGGCATGGAAGAATTCGAAGGATACACAGAAGAAGCGTACGAAGCCTTCAAGCAAGGAGCATTGATCGGAGCAACGATGCAGAATACGAATAGCAAGTCGGGGGCGGAGAATGCTTTTGCCTTATTTATCGAGTTCAAAGCAGACGTCCCAGCTTATATGCCGAATCTTGATCCATATGTTTCTATTAGAAAAAATAAAGATCAAACCATTTACGATTTAACAGCTATTGAATCTCTATTATCCGATGCAGATGATTGCATAGAGTGCGTAGAAGTGTATGTAAATCCTTATGCGGCGAATGTCGAACTAGCATATCCTCGGGCGAGTTACTTTAATATCTTTACACGTAAAGCGATTGCCCGGGAGAAACAGGAGATGGCTGGTCAGCGATAGGAGGGACAACGATGAGAGCACTCCGATTCGAGCTTAGTGGTGAAACTGCTTTTTTCAAGAAGCCAGATGTCAACGTTCATGCTTATTTTACATATAGTCACATTCATAAGGTTGCATTATGTGGATTGCTTGGCGCAATTATCGGTCTTAGCGGATACGCTCGACAGCATGAGCGCAATAGGATGAGGTCTACAGGTTCCAAGGCGGATGGAAGCGAGATTGCAATTTTTCCGGAATTTTATGAGGTGCTTCGGGATATTAGAATCAGTATTGTTCCTCATGGGGATCGGGGATATTTCCCTAAAAAAATTCAAATCTTTAACAATACAGTAGGTTATGCAAGCCAAGAAGCGGGCGGAGTATTGAATGTACGAGAGCAATGGATTGAGCGTCCGCATTGGACTGTCTATATAGCGGACTGTAAGGGGTTATCAGATCAGGTATTTGAAAAACTAGCTGATTATATATTGAACTCCAAAGCGGAGTTTATGCCGTACTTAGGAAAAAATGATCATCCCGCTACTATCTTGAAGCCATGTTTGATCGAACTGCAACATTTGGATGAGGCCCCGTATTATATAGATTCTTTACGGGCAGCCCACATTGGATGTGATGCTCGCGGAACTATTAAAAATAGAGGACTGCAGAGTTACTTTAAGGAACATATGCCTGTAGGCTTAAATGCAGATAATAATGGATATGTCACGCAACCGTTGGTATACACCAATCAAGAGATTGATCCGGATACGCTGGAGGAACCCGATTGGAGCAGACTGTACGCAGATGGTGATCAAACATTGTATTTTCTATAATAGAGCATCACATTAAGCGCAGCTGGAAAGGGGTGTTTTCGAATCCTTTTCAGCTGTTCTTTGTACTAGGGAGGTATTGAAATGCCATCGGAAACTCACATCGAGAAGTGGCTAACGGATGAAGCAATAGGAAAACTGCATGCACATCGTCCAAATGATGAGAGTTCACGCGCAGCAGAGACAATTGAGGAGCATAGTGATCTCGTTATGCAGTATGCAGAGTTGCTAATGACCAATAATGGAGCAGGCGAAGCTGTGGAACGGGCAATTAAGCTTCTAAAAATTGACGGAGAAGAATTGAGTGAATCTGTAAGGAACATCGTTCGGAGATATTTTGAACAGGCGATCTATCTTCACGACCTTGGAAAGGTAAATCCCGCGTTTCAGTGGAAGAAGATGAAGAACGGAGTGGTAGGTCAGCGTGGCAAGCTGGGAAACAGTCACCATTCCTTGTTATCTTCGGTATTGTATCTACATATATATTTGTCTGAATTACGAATCATGGAACAATCAGGCGAATTATCTTCAGGCAAGCGCCGTAACAAGAAGATATTCGCTTTTTTGCGTCATGTTCTATATGTATTTGCTTATGCAATTTCCCGTCATCATACCTATTTAGGTGATTTGGAGGAACCTGCTGGCGATCAATTAACTGTATTTGAAAAAGATATTCAGCGCATGCATGAACTGGTTCGAGAGAACCCTGATTATGTGTTCTACTATCGGCAGAAAGATTCCTTATTGCAGAACGAAGCTTTATTTCAAGATATTATGGCGGCCAGAAATGAACGATTTACTGACATGCATCCGCCATTTCCAATGTACAACCTAGTCAAGCTCCTGTATTCCATTTTGGTATCGTCAGATTTTCGGGCTGCTTATCATTATGCAGAGCAAAAAACGGTTGAGTTGCAGTATTTCGGGAAAGCGGTTCCCCTTCAGCCAGTCATTGATGCCTATCAGCGGGGCGAAATATACAAAGGAATCATGCGCTATCAGCAAAATCCGGAAACTTCGGAAATAAGCGAGATGAACCGTTTGCGCGCTATGCTGTTTCTGGAAACGGATAAACGATTGCTGGACAATATCAACGAACACATCTTTTATCTTGAAGCCCCTACCGGATCGGGAAAGACCAATATGTCGATTAATCTTGCCTTACAATTGCTTAATAGCAATGTAGGTCTTAATAAACTAATTTATGTGTTTCCTTTCAATTCGCTCATCGAACAAACCAAGAAAACCTTGGATGATGTGTTTGCTCCAATAGCGTCTAATCAGTACAAAATCGAAGTCATTAACTCGATTACACCTATGATAACCGTCTCCGAGCAGGAAGCGGTAGAGGGAAAAGATGAGAATAAACGCGAACCAGACTTTGAATATAAATCGATTCTTTTACAGCGTCAGTTGCTTCAATACCCAGTGACTTTAACCTCACACGTTAATCTGTTCAGTTATTTATTTGGAACGGGAAGAGAGTCGAATTTGGCATTTGCCCATCTGTGCAACAGTGTCATTGTTCTAGATGAAATACAGAGCTATCGGAACGTATTGTGGAAGGAAATCATTCACTTTCTAAGGTCTTTTGCAGAGATTTTGAACATGAAGATCATTATTATGTCTGCCACATTGCCGCAATTGGATTATTTGTTGGAACGAACAGCTGAGGACAAGTGTGCAGAGACGTATTCCTTGGTACATAGCAGTGAAAAATACTTTACTCATCCGCTCTTTCGTGATCGGGTACAGCTTCATTTCGAATATTTAGCAGAAGGAAGAATCGATATGGAGCGCCTGCTGGATCATGTTGTTGAGCTATTTCAGGAACGTAAGCAGCGGGGAAAAAGCAACCGCATCTTGATCGAGTTTATTAGTAAGAACTCAGCACGCATTTTCTATGATATGATTCGTCAACATGTAGGCATGTCTGTCTATGAATTAACAGGTGACGATAGCCACTATTATCGCAATGAGCTGTTGAAGCTGTTAGGAAAAGACGAGAATGGTAACTTTCTCACACAAGAGGTAATTGTAGTAGCTACCCAAGTGATTGAAGCGGGTGTGGACATTGATATGGATATCGGCTTCAAAGATATTTCATTGCTGGACAGCGAAGAACAATTTCTTGGGCGTATAAATCGCTCCTGTAATCGAGCGGATTGCCATGCTTTTTTCTTCGATATGGACAAGGCGAATATGATCTATCGCAGTGATTGGCGTACAGAGTATGATCTCCATCATGCAAACTATCAACAAATGCTGCGTCATAAGAACTTTCAAGAGTTCTATCAGTTGAATATGAGGCGAATTCTGGAGTCTCGTCAGCGAGCGGATCAGAACAGTTGGAATTATTTCATCAATGACGTGCAGTGTCTGAACTTCCCGGCAATACAACGACATATGGAGCTTATACCCGATAAGAACGTTTCTTTATTTCTTAACTATAATTTGGATACAGAAGAGGGTAAATTATGCGGTGAAAGCGTATGGAGAGACTATGTTCGTCTAGTTAGCGATCGACAGATGGATTACTCTGAGCGAATGGTCAGATTATCTATTGTAAGGCAGCAGATGAACTATTTTACTTACACGTATCGTGTTGTGAATGGAGAAACTCCGCGCATATATACGGAGCGAATCGGATCGCTGTATTATGTTCCGAATGGAGAGGAATATATGGATTGGAATGAGCAGACAAGGGCCATGAAGTTCAATCGGTTCGCTTATGAGCAGGATGAAAGGGGGCCTCTGCTTTGAAAATAACAGGAACAATGGTGAATTATTATATTCACTGCCGCAGACAATGCTGGCTATTCGCAAATGGTGTGAAATTGGAAGATGACAGCGAAGATGTGCGTATCGGCAAGATTATGCATGAGTTGCAAAGCGAAGGCAAACAAAATCGGGAAGTAGCAATTGAAGGCATTAAGGTAGACAAGCTTACGGATCGTTATGTGACAGAAATAAAGAAATCTGATGCGGATGTTGAGGCTACGAAATGGCAGACGCTTTATTATATGTATGTTCTGAAGCAAAAAGGGATGGAGCGCAAAGGAATGCTTCAGTTTATTGAACGTAATAAAGGAACGAGCAGGACGATTGAACTGGAGCTCGATGCGAATACGGAGGAAGAGCTAGTTATATTGCTGAAAGAGTTAAAGGCATATATTCATCAAGAACGGCCAGATAAGGCTGTTGAAGATAAGAAATGCAAACGTTGTGCTTATTACGCTTACTGTTTTCTTTAAACATGGGAGGGGAATACATGTCTAGAAACAAGTCTGCTTCTTCAACAAGATATATTCGAACTCCAGGGACACTGGGAAGAGAGGATAACTCTTTAACCTTTCGCAATGAGAAAGGAATTATTCATTTGCCGATTCACGGAATTAAGGAACTCTACTTGTTAAATGAAATATCGCTGAACAGTAAGCTGTTTTCATTTTTATCAACTGCGGGAATAACCGTTCACTTCTTTGATTATTATGGTCATTTTAGAGGAACCTTCTATCCGAAAGAAGCGAGGGTTAGCGGGAAAGTGAAGCTATTGCAGGCCAAGGCTTGTCTGGAACGAAGGATGCCAATTGCCAAAGCATTTGTTTTAGCGATTGCACTTAATATTCACGAAGTGCTCTATCATTATTACAAACATGGGAATAAGGAGATCAAACCTTATTTGGATTGGTTAAAGCAAGATGTCCCTTGCCTGTTGGACAAAATTAATGATATTCCCCGTCTTCTTAGCGTGGAAGGTGAGATATGGCGACGGTTTTATGATACTTTCAAGACATTTTTACCTGAGGATTTTAAAATGAACAAGCGGGTTAAGCGACCGCCAGATAATCCTTTAAATGCCATGATTAGTTTTGGAAATATGATTTTGTACACGAAAACGATAACTCAAATCTATCATACTCATCTCGATCAGAGCATTAGCTTTTTACATGAACCAAGTGACCGACGGTTCTCTTTAAGTCTTGATTTATCAGAACCTTTTAAACCGTTACTTGTATATCGAACGATTTTTGAACTTGTAAATAATCGCAGAATCCAAGTAGGAAAGCATTTTGAGAAAAAGTATAATTATTGCCTTCTTAATGATGCGGGGCGAGATGTTTTTATAACAGCGTTAGAGGAGCGGATGGAGCAAGTATTCGATCATGGAACATTAAAAAGAAAGATAAGCTATTTAACCGCTATTAAGTATGATGCGTATAAATTAAAAAAACACATTGTTGAAGAATGAAGTGCTCCCTGTCAAGTGGACAGTTTAAAAAACAAAAATGGTTAGTTTAGATACCTCAGCTCATATGAATAGAGCTGAGGTATCTTTATTATGAAGCTCGTCGGTACTCGTTAGGTGAAAAGC
>NZ_JAMAVT010000033.1:0-27953 GCF_023713665.1 Paenibacillus sp. MER 180
AAAAATAACCCCATACGAAAGCCACCTATATATAAGACGATAAAAAGCGCGGCGAACAACTCCGGGTACGGACGCGAAATGTAGCGATATACCGTACACTTCCGGTGGAAACCGCGCAGCGTCTACTATTTGTACTAATTTACAACCAAGGGAATATAACAGCCGGTATTTGATGCATATATTTGTATTTAATGACGAAAGGGTGTAAAGAATGAACCAGCAAATTGAAAACAATTTCTCTTATCACGCACCACAGCCTGGACAGCCAGAAATCTATCAAGAGATTCGTGAAAAGGCTAAGGAGTTGGCATATCTAATTGATGACTTGGCACCGAACAGCCGCGAGAAATCGCTGGCTATGACAAACTTGGAGCAAGCTGTATTTTGGGCAAATGCTGCAGTAGCACGTAATTAACTTGTTATTTATAACCTTCCTCCATAGCCGCTCCTTAGGGGGCGGTACTTTTATTAAGAGGAATACCCTTATAGATATCGAAACATATCAACGATAGATTATAATCGAATTATAAGTCTATAGGAGGTGGATGTGTGGGTAAGTTAACGGATTTAGATAAAGCAATATTTAATTACAAGCGCGAACACAGAAGAGAACCGGAAAAAGTAATTGTAAGTATTAAATGCTTCAATGAACTGATGAAAGAACCGGAAGCACGCCAGGCAGTGAGATTATCACATGATGGAAGCATGACAATAATGGGAATACCATGTGAAAAGAAACCAAAACAAACTGAAGATTACATATTCGAATAGTCGCCCACATGGGTGGCTTTTTTATTTTATATAAAGGAGATGATACACATGGCATTGACACCGAAACAAGAGACATTTGTGGCTGAATATCTAATCGACCTCAATGCCACACAAGCAGCGATTAGGGCAGGATACAGCGCCCGTACAGCTCGTAAGATAGGACAAGAGAACCTAACAAAACCAGACATACAGAAGGCCATACAGGAGGCTATGGACGCACGTTCCAAACGAACGGAGATAACAGCCGACCGTGTGTTAGAAGAGTACGCCAAGATAGGATTTGCTGACATCAAGGATTATCTATCGTTCCGGACAGAAAAGACAGTTGTCGGATATCATGAAGGACAGCCGATGATCGATTATGCGGATGTCATAGAGATGAAACCCAGTGAAGAAATAGACGGAGCTGCCGTGGCTGAGATAAGGCACACAAAGGAAGGAATAGCTTTCAAACTACATGATAAGAAAGGTGCGCTAGACTCAATTGCGCGCCACCTAGGCATGTTCAATAAGGATGCATTGACCGTAAACGGAACAATGAGCCATGAGCATAGGCACGACTTAAAGAAACTCAGTAAAGAGGAGTTGGCGAACCTTGAGTACATCATTACAAAAGCTGCCGACACTGACTGAGGTAAGACAAGCACGGGCATATGTTGATTTCTCATATTTTATCGATTTTGACAGTGAGTTCAGAGATCGTGAAGGCAAGCATTTAGACGTATTGGACGATGCGTTAATGAAAGTATCGTCTGGTGAGATGAAGCGCCTTATTGTGACAATGCCGCCGCGACATGGGAAATCGGAACGAGTATCAAAGAAGTTTCCATCTTGGCATGTGGGGAGAAATCCAAATGATGAAATCATAGTAGCCTCTTACTCTCTAGACCTGAGTAGGGGCTTTTCTCGTATTGCCAGAGATACACTTTCCAGCCATGAAGAAGTGTTTGGTGTTCAAATTGATCCTAAAAACCAATCATCCGAGTCATGGACAATTGATGGATGTAGGGGTGGCGTGAATGCTGCAGGTGTTGGCGGCGCCATCACAGGTAAGGGCGCGAGAATAGCGATAATCGATGACCCAGTTAAAAATGCCGAGGAAGCAAATTCAGAGGTAATCAGGGCTAAGATATGGGACTGGTATACATCCACTCTCTATACACGGTTAACGCCAGATGGCCGTATTATTGTCGTTATGACACGTTGGCATGAAGATGACTTGGTTGGGCGGTTGCTCAAAAAAGAAGCAGAAGAGATAAAAGCAGGCACACACGAAGGCGAAAAGTGGACGGTGATCAACTTCCCTGCTATAGCCGAGGATAACGATTATTTGGGTAGAAAGGTAGGCGAGCCATTGTGGCCGGAATACGGTTTCGATTTAAGGCGGATGATGCAGATTAAGTCAGATGTAGGCTCTTATGTGTTCAACGCCTTGTACCAGCAAAGACCGAGCGCAGCTAAAGGTACTATCTTTAAACGTGAACACTTCAATTATTACCGAGAAGAGATTATCCATAAAGCCCAATACTTTGTACTTGGTAATGGCAAGAGATATGCGAAGCAAGATTGTTGGTGCTTCCAGACGGTCGATACAGCGAATAGTGTTAAAACGATTAATGACTATTTTGTAGTAACAACAATATGGGTTACGCCTGAGCATGATTTGCTTGTTGATGACGTGTTTCGGACTCATATCGAAGGGCCAGAGCAAAAAAAATTGCTCAAACAGATGGAACAGCGGTATAGAGTGAAATTTCAAGCAATTGAGGATAAAACATTCGGTACCAACCTTATTCAAGAGTGTAAGCGCGACGGCATGACAATCCTCCCTGTGAAGGTAGATAAGGATAAGGTAACAAGGGCATTGCCAATGGCTGCTCGTTATGAGGTGGGAAAGGTATTCCATCGAGAAGGAACGCTGTGGCTGGATGAGTTTGAAGCAGAGTTAATGTCTTTCCCGCGAGGTAGCCATGATGACCAAGTAGATACATTGAGCATGGCAGGTGAGATAGTCCATACAATCAGCTTAGGTCAAGAGGAAGCATGGTCTGCCACACCTGAAGCAATACCAACACGTTACCGTGACTTTGATATGGATGATGACGACGATACACCAAGTGTACAAGGATTCTGGTGATTGGAGGGATAAAGATGAAGTGGACTGAGTTGCACGATTACTTGAAGCAATATAGAGAGGCACGAACATCACATAAAGGTGTAGGGTGTGTTGAAGAAGTTAACATCAGGACGGAAGGTGGACAAGGTATAGTAGATACACACTTCCAAGAAATCAAAGAAGAGATTCAAAAACGTGAAGGTATGGTTGTATACGTTAGATCGTTATCTAATTTAGCGGAAGTGCTTGACCAAGAAGGTGAATGGAATGGCCTGTATCGAATGAGAACGAGACTATTCTTTGGAGAGCCAGACAAATGCATTACGATGGAGCAGGCAGAAAACCTAATGCAGTTGGGCGCTTATTTAGATTAGGTAGGTGAGGACAATGGAATATGTACTATATGTACTAATAGCGATGGTTGCATTATGGGCGGGTATCATTTTTGTATTTATGTATCTACGTATTAGGGCACAAGAAAAAACCATTGATAGGCTGACAGACAAACTAATGGCACGCAACTATACGGATTACGTGACTGGTTCTAACGCTCGTGACGCGCTGACAGAGGAAATACACGTTAGGAAGCCATTAAGCTGGTACGATGATCCGAACATGCCGGATGTAGGTGATAAAACGTGAAGATGTTAGACAAGATCAAAGGGATATTTTCGGATGCAAACGGTGAGAAGCAAGATAACGCTGACCCAAACACGCCAGAGCAGCAAAAGCTATGGGAAATGGTTAATCAGGATTACCAGGTATTCAAGTCTGCACGGCAGCCTATGGAGAGTATATGGCAGCAGGAACAACGCTTCTACATGGGAGATCATTGGCGAGGATTGAGGACAGAAGCTGTATCTAAGCTGCGACCGGATGCGGTAGAGAATGTAGCCTTCTCTCAGATAGAATCTATCGTAGGTAAGCTGACAGGTTGGATGCCGTACCCGGACTATACCGCGATGGAGCCATCAGATGAGGAAAAGGCGCGTGATTTGAACGACTTCATGCCGTATGAGTTACGCCAGATTAAGTTTCGCCATAAACATACCAGGGCGGTACGGCGCTGTGTTATTCATGGTCCTCTCATTTACAAGACGATATTCGATCCAACCATAGAGGGTGGACGGGGAATGCATCGTTGGCAGGGGCGTAACGACATCCTTCCAGTGGACTTGGGTAGTTTCTTCCCCGATCCAAGGGTAACGGACTTCATTCATTTACAGGACATGTCTGGGATCGTCATTCATACACGGCGGCCGCTGGAATACTTCGTCAAGCGCTGGCCTAAACAGGGCAAGAAGGTGCTGCCAGACAATGTATCAGCGGATGTGGAGATATTCAGCACGGACGATTATGATGCAACAGCCGGAGAATCATCGACGAATACTGCTGCAGGTGACAAGACATCAGGTCTTATCGAATATTGGTATCGAGGTCTACCGAAACTGGTGAGCACCGAGGATAAAGAGTTGTTCAAGGAGCAGGCCGAGGAGAAGCTTGCACAAGGCATTGATCCATCTGAGATGATGGCAAAGGCTTCAGGCAGCATGGAAGGTGTGCATTGCATATACATTTCCACGTCTGGTGTGTTCTTGGAGCATAAGGCATATGTATACGATCATGGGCAATATCCTTTCACGGCGAGAACATTGTATCCAGAAGAAGGCAATATCTGGGGTAAGGGATTTATGCGCGACATGATAAAGCCTCAGATATTTAAGAACAAGTACGCAGAGATTGCGATCGCCACAATGGCTAAACAAGGAAACAGCGCAATCATGTATGAAGACGGCGTAATTGTTAAGCCGAGGGTATGGCAGGAACAAAGGAGTTTGGAAGGTGCTATGCTGCCGGTTCGTCCTGGCGGCTTGAACGGAGTTAAAGAACTGCAAGGCGTAAACGTCCCGAGCAGCGTTTTCAGCATGCTTAACTATTACGACGAGATGCTGCAAAAGATCCCTGGACAGTTCGATAGCTCAAATGGACAAGCTGATTCAAGGGTGACCAGCGGAGAGCAAGCAAAGACGCTTATGGCAGCAGCTGGTACACGTTTGAACACTGTATCTGACTTGATCAGTGAGGCGCTGGCGGATGTATTCACCCAATACGTCGAATTGATCGCCCAGTTTTACACAAACGAACGCATTGCCCGCGTAACAGGGCGCAGCGTATCTATTAGCCGTGATTCTCTCATTAGCGCTGTAGAGTCGGAATACAACACAGGTGAGCAAGTACCTGATCCAATGACAGGTGAGATGATGCCTAGTGTACAGCCGGTTCAAGAAGAGTTTGTGCCGGAGTTTGACATTAATGTACACATAGGCGTAGATAAGCCGCAAGATCGAGAGTATTGGCTGCAGCTGGCTATGAACTTGTTGAACGCGCGAGATCCGATATCAGGATTGCCTATGATTGATGCAGAGGCGGTAAGGTTCGTAATTCAAACAGGACGTATGGAGCCTATGGACGTTATACAACGCCGTATCGAAGAAAAGGCAGGATTGCAGCAGCAATTTGTACAGGCACAGCAGCAGGCGCAACAACTAGAGCAAGAGAATGCATCCTTGCAACAGGCATTAGCACAAGCGACAGATCAACGTGTACAACAAGAAAAGGCAGACAAGCAATTCAATCAAGGAATACAACAGCAAAAGATGGACATGGAAAAAATAAAATTAATCAATGACATGTCCAGTCAATTTAATACAGGGCAACAACCAATGTTGCCATAACGGGGCTATCACAGTGCAGTGGTAGCCCTTTTTATATCAGCTCCCACCCATAGGAGATTAGGAGGTTTTATGCATGTCAGACGTAGACCACGGCGCCACCCATAGCGCAGAAGTAGTAGAGCAAGTACAGACAGCCCACCCACAGGCTGATCATCAACAGCCCATGAAAGACGCGTTTGCGGCATTTGGACTGGATTACCCACAAGACCAGCAAGAACAACAGGCAGCAGATCAAGAAGGCGAACATCCTCCCATAGATGTTGAACCAGAAGACGAGCAGCCCAAGCGTGGCATTACCGTCAAACACAACAAGGAAGATGTGTTTATCAATGACGAGGATGTCCCCGCACTAGCCCGTAAAGGACTCAATTACGAGAAGATTGAGGGAAGGGCAAAACAGTATGAAAGCGCGCTAGACCGTCTTGCAAAGCAGCAGGGATTCAAAGACCATAATGAATTGGTTGCGAACCTTGACCGCATAGAGCAGGAGTCTATACAACGTCAACAACAGCAGTTCGAGCAACACAAGCAACAGATGCGTGAAGAGGCCGAAAATGCCGGTCTTGATCCAGAGGCGGTTGAGCAGTACTTGGAGAACCACCCAATGCTAAATCAGGCCAAGGAATTGCTTGAACGAGAGTCACAGGCACAGGCTATCCGCAAGCAAGAGGAAGAACAACAGCGGCAAACTCAGGCATGGGAATCGTTATTCAAGAAGTACCCGCACCTATTGGAGCAAACAGGAGAAGATGGCAAGGCAGAGTGGATGACGCCAGAATTGGAGAGTCGCATTCGTCGCGGGTATGACCCAGTTGATGCCTATGAGCTTGTAAACCGAGATAGCATCATAGCAGACGAACGGAAGCGCGCTGAACAGACCGCGCTGAAACAGCAGCGGCTAAACAAGCGTGGACAGGTTGAAGGTGCGGGCAGAGCTGATTTTGAACCTCAAGCACCTGCTGAATTGACAGAGGCGTTCGCGATATTTGGACTCAACCCAAAAAGGGCGCAAATGTATGCAAAAGACTATGAATAGGGGTGTTATATATGGCTAAAGGCTTCAGATATGTCTTCAATGACTATGGCAAGGATCCAACACGAATTACTGAGATATTGTTGAAAGATAACGAATCCGGTTTCACGGGCGAAGCTGTGAAAATCGATAAAGGGCGTGCAACTAAAGCTGGTGCCAAGGATGAAATTGCAGGATTCTTGACATCTAACATTGCTGCAGGTAAAGACAAACGATGTGAAATTATCCTTGCTCGTGAAGGAGATTGGTACGATGTACCGTTCACGGGTACAGCGGATGCAGGTTTTGTTTCTGGTGCTAATACCATTGCGGTTGCAGCTGATGGGTTGTCTGCCGATGCAGCGACTGTAATAGATGGTGCTCTTTCTGTATTGGAAATCAACAAAAACAAAAAAACATGCCGCGTCAAGGTTAAAAAGCGGCAATTTTCATAAGGAGGAATTAATTCATGCAGACAAAACTTCGTTGGGACCCTCGTGTCCTTGAACCTGTATTTAAAGATATTTATTCCATGGCTCAAGAAGGAAAGAAGGACTTCATACCAGACTTTTATGATATTGTTACCTCTACGAAAGATATGGAGTCATATGAAGGCGTAGGTAGTGGTACCACTTTCGAAGAGTGGGGTCATTCAAACAACCAAGTATTTTATTCAGATGTAGATGAAATGTGGCCGGTTGTTATGAAAAACAGAAAGTTCTCGGGTGGGCGTCAGATTGAACGTGACTTCATTGATGATCTTAAGATTACGAAAATCAAAGACTTGATCACATCCTTATCAGATGATGAGTATAGAACCGTTCAAATGCAAGCTTCAGAGTTTCTGAACAATGCCTTCTCTACCTCAGGAACTAACTGGCGGGGACGGACTGAAAGTTATTTAGGCCCGGATGGTAAGCCGTTGTGTGCAACAGACCATCCTTACAGTCCTGATAATGATGTTGATGTCCAATCCAACCTAGGCAACAAAGAGCTTTCCATTGATTCTTGGGATGAAACAGCTGTAGCAATGCAGGAATGGGTAGATGACAGAGGGAATCCACTCAACGTAATTCCGGACACACTAATCGTCGCTCCATATAATGCGCGGATGGCATTTAAGATCGCAGGTCTTCCAGATCCAGGAGCGAACTTTAAGTACGAGCCAGGTTCGAACAACTTTGATTCGAACATGTATATGGGCAACGTGAAAGTGATTGTGGATTGGTTCATCCATCCGTCAAACCGTAAAAACTGGTTCGCTGCCGATTCGACTCGAATGAAGAGATTCAACAAATGGCAATGGCGCCGCAAGGTAGAAAAAGGGTCAATTGTAGATTTTAACTCAGAAGCTGCAAGCTTCAAAGCAATCGGTCGATGGGCTAAAGGCTTCACGAACTATTCATTCATCTATGGGCACAAAGTATAGGGGGCTTCGGCTCCCTTATTTCTTTATGGAGGTGCTTTATGTATCGAGATGAATTAGATGCCTTGAACGCCATATACAAGGAACAGAAGCGGACGAACGAATTGTTAGAACAACTTCTGCAGCTTCAGAAGGGCGGTGAATCAGAGGATGCTCCTAAAGGACGTAGTGGAAGAAATACAGGAAAAGGCACCAAACAACTTCCTGTCACCCAAGTCGATAGTAAGGAAGATAACTCAGGTACGTGATAGGCTCATACGAACGTATGGTACAGCTCAGCAGCAATCGGAAGTTGTAACCACTGCAATCGATCTATGGAAGGGACAAAGCTTGTATATCCCTCCTTGTCCACCTGGTAATGTGACAGACGTAGATATCTATGACACTGCATATGGTGGCGCTGGACGCTGGCGGCGTATACAGCAGAAGCAATTTAATCTGCCGAGCCCTACGGGGCCGTACTATTATTTCGTAGCAGGAAAGATAGGTATTTATCCGGTGCCCACTGCTAACGCAGATCAGGGAATTAAGATACACCATATACCGGTTATACCGCCACTGACATTAGCGGACATGAATAAAGAAACAGAATTCGACCCTGATTTTGATATGGTACTTGTCTATGGAGTCTTAAGGGAGATTTCTGATAATAACGACTACGAAATTCGCTATCAGCAGCTGTTAATGGAGTATCAGACTGCTAATAGTGGGTACGAGGTTCACGTAATACAAGAAAGGTGGTAATCGCATGAGCCGTTATCCATGGCGGAATACAAGCGAGGATATATCTAGCCAAACGCCGTCCCAGTGGGAGACGCCGGGAGGGGCGCAGAAAAAGGCAGACCAAGCCGAACAAAACGCCAAAACGTACACAGATCAGCAGATGGGCGCTCATGTTGGCAAGGGCGGAGCGGCTCACGCCCTTGCTGTACCTAACGGGCTAGCTGGCTTTATGACGGGAGAGGACAAAGCGAAGTTGGACGGGGTGCAGGCGGGGGCAAACAATTATGTCCATCCTACAACGCATCCGCCTTCAATTATCGCGCAGGACGCAAATAACCGGTTTGTGTCGGATACAGAAAAGGCAACATGGAATTCGAAAGCTACAACGGATGAAGCGACACAGGCGGTAAAAGGACTTATGTCGGCTGCGGACAAAACGAAGTTGGACGGAGTACAGACAGGTGCAGAGGTTAATCAAAACGCATTTTCAACACTGAATACCATCGCTGCCGCGACTAAGACCGATAAGGTAACTTTTGTGGGTGGGACTGGTATAACCATAACCACAGATGCAAGTAAGAAGGAGATCAAGGTAACAGCAACAGGGAACGCCACTCCAGGGCCACATGCTGAGACACACTTACCGGGTGGAACAGATGTAATTCCTTTTGCAACGTCCACAACTGGTGGCCTAATGTCTGACCAAGACAAGAAAGATCTATCTTCTACAATGACGCAGCTAGGACAAACTACATCTAACTTGAACGCACACATAGGCGATACAACAAAACACATTACGGCAGCAGAACGCACCTCATGGAATGCTAAAGAAACACCAGCAGGGGCACAGGACAAGGCATATGCTGCGGAAACGAATGCGAAAAATCATGCAAACGTAGTGGCTGGTCAGGCTGAGGCAAATGCAAATAGCTACTCGAACACAATAGTAGGTAGTTTGAGCCAATTACAGACCGCGAATAAAGGCAATGTTGTATTGGCTATAAACGAGACTTTTCTATCTGGCGTTAATGCGAAAAACGGTGTCGTGGGTGCCATTAACGCCAAGGGAGTGCCAGCATCCACAAACGACGACTGGAATACTCTTGTCACTAAAATAGGTTTAATACAGACCGAACGAGGTACGACTAATCTTGCACCTAATTTTTGGACTGCGTGTTGGGGTCAAGAAAAAATAACACAAGGTCGAATATACTTCGAGGACGGAAAGATACTGACTGCGTATACCAACCACTACTCTGTCGAAAACGGAGAGTATGGGTTGCGAGAGGTTAACTATAACGGAACGCTACTCGCTAAAAGAGTATTCGGACGTGGCGACAGCGTCAGTGGCTTCGTACTAGACAGAGGGGCGATATGCAATCGTAATACTATCGCCGTGATGAAAGACAGGCAAGAAATACTAATATACGATCATTTGGGGAACCTTTTCGCTAGTGTAATGTATGACTACAGTAGTATCTCAGATGTGATAATAGCGAGAGGGATGGCGTATATCTACGACGTAGGCAAAGGGTTGCTTTTTGACAACAACAAAACTACTATTGCTAGTTTGTCAACCAACACTGATTACCAAAGTCATTCAGCATATTTTGTAGACGAGAACACATTCGCAGTAGACACCGGACATCGAACAGGAACAATTCGATGGAATGGTACTTCGTGGAACACCGATGTAGCAGAAAAAAATTTGGCGGCTATGGGAATGTACATGGCAGCACTTGCAGCGCGATAAAGGAGGAATCATTATGCAAGGAATAAAAATAATAAATCTTCTCCCTGAAGGTGGTGGCGTGTGCGACTATAAAGGGTTGGACATTGATAAATTTGTCCCTGGAAGTCAGATATACCCGCCGAATGAACGAACCTGTTATGTGATCACTAATCAGGATAGTATACCTGATAATAAAGACATCATTGTTATAACAACAGATAAGTATGAAGAAGCGCGGCAAAAATACGTAGTGAATCCAGAACGTGTACCGACTTTGGAAGAGCAGCAGAAGCAAATAGATTCATTGCAGACAACTGTACTAGGGATCATGGAGCAGATAGCTGGAGGTGCTGCCAAATGAGTCCGTTCTATGATTTTTTGGTGGACTGTTGGAAGAAGGATTTGGTTGATGAAGGGAAACTAAATTCATTCGTACCCATCTTTATTACAGATGATGAATGTCAGAAAATTTTAGCTACACCTAAATAAAGGGGTGTTGCTCTATGAATATTCAAGAAATTATCAACGAGGCTGATATCCTTGTACCCAACGAGGTGCAAGTAGCTGATAAAGTAATGTGGATAAATGCTATCAACCAAGATTTCTTCAATGTGGTCAAGATACCTAAGATCGCATGGTTCGATTCGGTTGCCGGCCAGAATGTATATGTGCTGCCATCAGATGTCCGAATGAAGAATACAGACATGTGCATGGTCGGTATGACACAATACCGGAGCATTCAGAGCGAGAATGTAACGCCACTGCAAAACAGTTATATGTACGACGACGAGACACATACCCTTATACTCACCCCTGCACCGTACCAGTCGGACATGCAGGGGCTTGTTCGTTATCGGCGCATCGCTACGACAACATTCAGCAGTTCAAATCTTGCAGCAGTACCTGACGCACCTGAGGAATACCATTGGACGTTTATACCAGCCTTGGCTTCATACATCGCCAATACGCAGGATGACGGCGTGAAGGCAGGCAACTACGAGAGCCAATATAAAGCGGCTTGGAATGTGGCTGCACAAAACTATCAAGTGGGTGATTCCATTTGAAGCCTATTCAATATTCAACGCCGAAGTATCAACCATTGCCTGGAATACTGCCGCCAATTTCGATACGTGAATGGCGGGGCGTGAGCACGTTTGATGCGCTCTCCATAGATGATGGATTCTTCACCGACATGCAGAATATGACCACTGATGATTACCCGGCAGTGTCTACACGGTCGGGTTATTCCGTTATCGGGCAGGCAGGAGCCAAGGTGTTGGGCTTGGGGGTCTGGAAGGATAGAGAGTTGCATGTGGTCTTCAATGATGGTACATGGAGACGCTGGAACGGTAGTGAATGGAGCCAGTTAGCTAGTGGATTGAATACCGCAGCCGATTGGTCATTTACAAGCTTTCAAGGGAATCTCGATGACATCAACCTAATAGGAAGTAATGGTGTCGATCCGGTCAAGCGATATGACGGCTCTAGCGTCCAGAATTTGAGCGGTGCGCCCAAGGGGAATTACATTACCACTTATCAAAATCGCCTCTGGTGCGCCGTAGGGAAGGAACTGCATGCATGTGCATTGGACAGGCCTACAGAGTGGCAGAAGTTCCAAGGCCTCGAAGATGATAGCTATGGGAAGGACATGGAGTCCACCCGCGGGGAAGACATCAACATGTTAACCGGCAGCCTAACAAAGCTGACTATTGGCATGGCGAACAGCTTGCATGAGTTATACGGCGGGTTGCCGTCTGACTTTAATACACGTCTTATTACCGAGGACACGGGACTCATTAACAACAAGGCAGCTATAACACAAGAAGGCTTTATGCGCTTCATGCACAAGAACGGTATCTATGAATATGGCGGGGGTGTTCTCCCAAATAAGGGATTCTCAGACGTAATAGGGAAACTCGTTTCCGGCATTAACTCTGAGAGTGTAGCCGGTTCAGATGGTACAAAACTATATTTTCAACTTCCTGACAGGATGCTTGTGTTTGATCCGCGTCCCGGTGTGCAGGCATGGAGCATGTGGAAAGGATTCCAAGCCACTCAATTTGTTATGATGCAAAATCAACTATATGTTGGCGATGCACAGGGTCGTGTGCTTCGGCTAGGAGATTCAACAGACGGCGGGAATGCTATTACTTGGTCAGCCACAACAAAGCCGTTTAACAATGGTTCCATTGCCCAGAAACAACGCTGGTACAAATTGTGGATAGTCGTGGAATTGAACGGCAGCATGGACGTACATCTTTCGCCGTCGGTGGCCGGAGATGATTGGGTACATGTCCAGTCTATTTCTGGTGGATCGTCCCCGCAGGTTAGACGCGTGATCATTCCAGTTGGTAGGTTTGCACTCGAAAATTGGATACGCGTTCGCTTCTCGGGCACCGGATGGGCACGTATTCATGAATTTACAAGGCAGACACGACAGTTGCCGCTTTATTAAGGAGGGATATACATGTCGATGTGGAGCGACACGCCGCGTATCTCGGCGCCGCCGAACACAAAGGATGTAGACGTTATTCTTGGATATGTAAAGGATCTTGCAAATACGGTTGCGAAGATGGCTAAAGACTTGGAGTTTATAGTCAATGGGAACGTTGACGCAAAGAATATCAGGTCAGAGAGTATAGAGACTAGAAACTTAAAGGCTAATTCAATAACGACAGAGAAGATCCAAGCAGGGTCGGTTATAGCGGAAAAGATCAATGTAGGAGAACTGTCAGCGATTAGCGCAAACCTTGGTCATATCGTAGCCGGGCTGATTGAGTCTATACAGATATATGGTTCTCTTATCGCAACTCGTAGAGACGGATACCCTCGTTGCGAAATGTCCAACACAGAGAATATGTTTGCAGCATATGGCGGGAATGGTCGCGCGATAAAGGTTCAGGCATATGGTTCACCTGGAGTACCTTTATTAACTTTTACTTATAATCAAGGCATGACAATATTGAGCCATAGAGCCAGTGGATTCCGTTTAGATGCTGGATCGGAGGATGCATTTATTTCAGCAGAAAATATCATGTTAATGCCATATGGTAAAGTGATTGTTAGTAGTTGGGATAGCATTTTCAGTGAAAAAGAACAGCAGACTTTGAAGGAAGCATTGGGCAAATGAACTAAAGTTATTTTTTAGTGTTGGCGAACATGATATAATTACCAAAAACAATGATTGTGAGGGATGACTAATGAAGAAATTTATTTCTGGAGTCATTGTTGGTGCGTTAATCATGGTATCGCCTCAAGTATATGGTGCAGCATCTTCGATTATCGGAAAAAAAGTAGATGGTGAATTGGTTGTTAAAATAGACGGCAAACAAGCAGGGAAAGCGGCTGTCGTGGATGGGAAAAGCTATCTACCAGTTCGAGATGTTGCCAATGAATTGGGGTTGAAAATAAACGTGGAGAATAAAGAAGTTGTTATTACTTCTACATCGGAAGATAAAATCGCTGAGGAAGTGAAGAAGCAAGTAGAGGCAATAAAAACAGAAAATGAGATTTCAGAGTTGAAGAAAGAGAAGCAAAAAATTAGTGAGCGATTGGAATCAAATAAATCAGGATTAGAAGAAGCTGCTAATTGGCATAAAAAATCAAAGGAACGGTACGAGCAAGCACGTTCACAATCTAGTGATCTAAAAGACAGCGAGTCGCAAAAAAAGATTTATGAAAGCGCGAAGGCAGGGCATGAGAACCTGCAAAATAAAATTACAGAAGATGAAAAAGAGCTAGAGAGAATCAATACCAGATTAAAGGAACTAGGAGCCGAATAGGCTCCTTTTTTAATGCAAGAAAGGAGGGAGTCCATGGCTATCCAAGGAACAGTGGTATCAACTAGACCATTGGAAGAGGATAAGAACAAGGTCATAGCGCAGGCGGCGCAAAATGTCCGTAATGGTTCAACTGCGACAGCGAATGCACCACAGCCTTTCACGCAGCCGGGCGGGCGCGTCAATAACACTTTGAGCCAGATACAGGACTTCATTAATGGCCCGAGCTTTCAGTTTACAGGGCCGCAACAATGGTCATATGAAGCTGACTCAGATCCTGCATATCAAGCTGCACTCTCAACAGCAAAGCGTAATATTGCAGATCAGCAAGCAAACACGAATGCCTTTTTGAGAGTAGGTGGGCAAGGAAAGTCAACATGGTCTGAAACAGTAGCTAATCAAATAGGCGCAAAGGAAATGGCTCGTGTATCTGACACTGTGCTGCCGCAACTCATGCAGCAGGCGTATCAACGTTATTCAGATCAAGCGAACCGCGATATGCAACTGCAACAAATGAACTACGGGGTACAGCGTGACAAGATAGGCGACCTTGCCAATTTGTATGCGCAGCAGTACCAGTACGACGTCACACGACCGATGCAAGAGGCAGAATTGACCGGAACGTATTTACCAGGTGAGGCGAGGGAAGCTATTCAGAACTTGCTTGGATTGAAACAGCAGGCCGAGGACAAAGGTATTTCGCGTGAAGGTCGCGCTGAACTGAGCAAGCAGGCAGACGGCATCCGAGCGCAATTGTCCGCTATGGGAATTGATCCTACGCTTTATGGCGCAGATGTAGCATACAACAAAGCGAAGCTACAGAATCCGGGATTCAGGACGTTAGCAGGGCAACAATTAGACCTTTCGAATAAGCAAGCCAATAATTCCGCTGCAATGGGATGGAGCGAGTTGACGGGACAAATGTTGTACCCTCAGAACGATTGGAGCGGATACCAGCGGCAAGTGAACCGCGGAGATTCGCCAATAACGTTGTCGGGGCAGCAGATGGATTTGAGCAAGCAGAAGATGAACATGGACAGACAACAAATGCAATTGGATCAACAGCAACGTATGTTCCAAAACTCGATGCAGGAAAGACAGTTCAACGAGAATGTTCGCCAGTTTGGTCTTGAATACGCGATGCGGGAATTACAGAACCAACAGCAATACGGCCTTGGTCTTGACCGGCAGGCGCTTGATGAAGCTCGTTTTGGATTGGATATAGAGAATTCAGCTAATCGGACACAAAAAACGAATTACTCTATGAAGCCAACGACGATGATTGACCTGTTGACTAAGCAATTTGGCGAAATGCCTAAGGACGGGAATGGTCCATCTAAAATTCCTTACTCAATGCATGATCAAGTGTCAGCACTCATAGAGACATCGGATATGTCTCTGGAAGATAAGATTTTCACAGCAAAAACATTAGGGATAGAACCAAAAAACTGAGTGGCCCCGCTGGCAATAGTGCTGGTGGGGCTTCTTTGAATGGATCTTTAGGTGGCGTGCTTAAAGGGACAGGAGACATATTCGTCAAGGCTGGTCAAAAGTATGGCATTGATCCAGCTCTCTTGGCAGCTATCAGTATCCATGAAACAGGAAACGGGACATCACCTGCGGCACGAAACAAGTTCAATCTTGGAGGTATGATGGATCCGTCGACTAATTGGTCAAAACTCATGACATTTGACAGTGTAGAGGCAGGCATTGATGCCATGGCACGAAACCTGAAAAAGAACTATCTAGATCAAGGGATTACGTCTATCCAAGAAATTGGGGGCAAATATGCGCCGCTAGGTGCTAAGAACGACCCAGGGGGATTGAATAAGCATTGGGTACCTAGCGTAACAAAATATTATAACCAACTGAGGGGGTGAGTGGTATGGCTAGCAATGAAGAATGGAAGCAGCATTTTAGTAGGGCAGCTCAAAAGGCTAATATCCAAAAATATCAGAACATGTATCGTGATAACGCTGGGGATATCGGCGGTTATTTAGAACGAAACAGGATCATCCAATCAGAACAAATGGGTCCTGAAAAGCAGCGGTGGGCGCAATACTTCGCAGAAGCAAAAGCAGGAGTGAATCACCATTCTGAGTCTATTTATAAAGCTCAAGCCATTCTCCCTCCAGAGCTTACAAGTATTAATAAATTAGAAGGATCCCCTATCTTACAAAGTGCATTAGCAGCAGAAGCAAAACTACAAAGCGAGAAGCCGCCGACACAAGCTGATATAAACAGAGCACGTCGAGCTGAGATAAAACCAAGCAATGGCTTCGAAGCTGCTTTGAAAAGCGTCGCCGATCCTGTAGCAAATGCCATCGACTGGGCAATGTATGAGAATCCAGTCGGCCAGTGGTTTTCCCGTGCCGGTCATACAGCAGCAAGTATGACAGGGCCAACAGTGACGGTCAAACCAGAGACAGGAAGCAAAATTGCAGATGTTGCGGCAGATATAGCAGGCGGGTTGGCTGGATTCACAGCTAACCCTGCCACCGGCAACATGCCGGGAACGAACCTTCTGGACGGCCCATATAAAGCGGCCGATGCATTGATGCTGACTAAATTGGGACAGACAGCGCAGAAAGGTGCGTCAAAGGTAGTAGAGGCGGCAACCCATTTACCGGCCACTGCTCAACGTGTAGCTGAACAAGCTATCCGAGGCGGTGCAGCTGGCGCCATGCAATCTGCAGCCCAGTCTCTTATGCGTGGTGAATCAGACGCAGATGAATTGGCTATTTCTACTGCACTCGGTGCAGGATTAGGAGCAGCGGGAGATGTTGCATTCGGAGCGTTAGGCGCTGGCATACGAAAGCTATTGCAGCGGAACAACGTCCCTACATCGGAAATAGATGAGATATTAGCACTACCTGAGCCTAAACTGAGATTACAAGAAGGCCAACCAGGTACTGTAGTAGGTTCAAACAAAACTCCCCAATTCGACGATGCTACGGCTAAATTCGAACAGCAAGTAATCGATGCGTATAAGGATCTAAAGAGGACTAATACGGGGGCAACTAACAAGGAATTATACTTGGCAGCTCGAGAGTATGTCAGCAACACTACGTCCAATAAACCGATCGTAGAAGAGAGAATACGCAGTCTGAGACAACCTGAGAATCCAGTAGCGCCGTTAGAGTTTCCAAAACCGGAGCCAATTGCAGCAGGCAATAAATCTATACAAGAACAACTCGCAGCATCAATGGAAGAGTTAAGCGAACCATTAGGGATATCAGCACTTGGAAAGAAGAAGACACCATATGAGAATGCATCATTAAACTCTACGTTGTCTCAGTTACGTTCCAGATCACAAAAAGACTTTTCGTTAGCGGGCATGAAAGAAAAAACTCATAGCTTGTATCAGAACTTAGTGGATGACGTTCACAGTTTGAACAGGTTCGATAAAATGGTTGCAAAGGTATTCGGTCGGGAACTGAAACCATCCGAAAAGGTTCATACAGCTGCTCTGAATGCTCGTGGTGCGGATATGATCGCTAGTCAAATAGTGAAAGAAGGAATGGTTAATAGAAGCGGTGAGGTAATTGGTCAATCGTTGAAGGAACGCCTAACTGCTTTGCCATTAAACCGTTATGCAGAATTCGAAGATTATCTGATTAACCGGCATGCTATTACTCGTTTTGATCGAGGAGAGAATGTATTTCACGAACGCTTAGAATGGACACCGGAGAAAGGCCAGAAAATTCTAGCCGATTACGACAGACAATATCCGATGTTCGCACAGGTTGCAGACCAACTATACGACTATCAGCGCACTATGGTACAGGAGTGGCTAGTCAATACAGGCATGATTTCGCAGAAACAAGCTAATGCGTGGTTCGAGGCTAATCCATATTATGTGCCAAACAAGCGTCATTTTTCGGAGATGGAGAAGGGTGGCAAGGGCTTCGGTTCCAAACGAGGATACGCTAATCAATCAGTACCTGTTAAGAAGTATCAAAAGACAGGTTCACGCCGTCAGATCATTTCACCAATTGAAACGATTATCGAGAATACCGACGCTTTTGTAAAGGCTGCTAAGCGAAACGAGGTTATGCAAAAGTTTGTTACAAACCTTCGCAAGTCTGACGAACTATCAGATTGGGCAGAGATTGTACAAAGCCACAAGGACAATCGAGATTTGAATAGTTTGTTGGATGATGGATTGGAACAAGCGTTGAACGAGATTGGAAAGGACTATGACAAAGCATTTACCCGCACAGCCTTGGATACAGACGATGTTGTTCGTGTCCTTGTGAACGGCGAGCCCGTGCATATAAAGATTAAAGATCCCGATCTCATGAAGGCAGCTCTTGCACTAGGACCTGAACGATCCGGTTGGTTACTCGATCAAGTTGGCAAGTTAACAAATATGTTTAAGACATTCACGACTGGTGTGAACCCGTACTTTGTTGCGAGGAATATCACAAGAGATTTAGGCGATGCGTGGATCAATACAAAGTCGACGGGGAATCCATTGAATTTCGTGAATGACTTCCTTAAGGCCTCCTTTGACATCATGCGTGGCAGTAAGAGCAAGGCATGGCAGGAATACAAAAATATCGGCGGCGGGCACACAAGCCAAGTAGCTAGTCGAAACATGCTGCAGCGTAGTAAGCAGGCTGTGCTCCCTCAAACACCGGTACAAAAGTTGAAAGGACTACCGCGTAATCTTTGGCGCGTTCTTGAGGATATTCTCTCTGCAACCGAATCTATGGGTCGGTTGGCGGAGTTCAAACGGATACAAGGTAATAGAACGCCTGACGAACTTGCAAAAGCGCTGTTCGAATCGCAGGAAGTTGCGATAAATTTTAAACGGCGCGGAACTGTTACCAAAGAAATTGACAAGGTGTTTCCTTATTTCAATGCTGCTGTACAGGGGTTGGATCGATTTGTTCGGACGTTTAAAGACAATCCTGTGAAGGCATCGGTGAAAGCGGTGCTTGCAATGACAGTTCCGACCGCGGCTTTGTATGCAATGAATAGAGACAATCCGCGATACCAGGAACTTCCGGAGAATACAAAAGATAATTTCTTTCTTATTCCTACAGACAGCGGGGAAAAGTTTATTAAAATAGCAAAACCGCGTGAATTAGGAATGTTGTTTTCGAGTCTGCCAGAAAGATTGATGCGACAATTCGCAGACGACGACCCGGAAGCGTGGAATGAGTTTGCGGAGACAATGATCAAAACCTTCTCGCTGCCAGGTATTGAAGGTGCGTTAACTGCAAAGGGCGGCGTGCCTCAGAAAGCGCTTGGTGCGTTACGCAGCACGATAGGCGGCCCATTTGTTGATATCGCAATGAATCAGAACTTTGCTGGTTCACCAATTGTGCCCGGTCATCTTGAGCGCTTGTCTCCCGATCTCCAATACGATGAAAAAACAAGTGGCGTAGCTCGTAAGCTTGCAGATGCAGGTGGAGGATCGCCAATGCAATATGACTACATTATGAAGCAATACCTGGGAGGCTTGGGTAAGGCGATTCTTCCGGGCGCCACACCGTCAGGAAATCCGCTTGAAGCATTGGTAGATCAGTTCATTTCTGATCCGACATATAGTAACCAGTTATCAACTCAATTTTATGAAATAAAAAAGAAACTGGATCAAGCATATGATGACAGAAACGTTCGCGGCGAGTTGCCTGAATGGTACCATGACGGCGCACGCAAACGGATGAATAAGTTGTCTGAGAGCATGTCTGATACACGCAAGAGAATGAAAGAAATTGAAGCAGATGACACGCTTTCTCGTCAAGAGAAGGAAGCGCAGACGCGTGAGCTTCGCGAACAGGTAAACGAACTGGCGCGGATGGGGCTCGACTTAGTAAAAGAATTGAATATAAAACCTGATTAAAACGTCATGTAAATCATGTGCGTTATTTTTATGCCCTCGGGAGTCCGGGGGCTATTTTATTCCAAAGGGGGAAAGGCGATGGACGAACAAACGCGCATGCTGACCGATATCCGTGAACGGATGGTTAGGGTAGAGACAAAGCTAGATTCAGTTACTGATGTCAGAGATACAGCGGATGACGCAAAGAAAGTGGCGTATCAAGCTATGGAATCTACTAAATCAGCTCACCACAGGCTCGACAAGATAGATAAAACAATTTTTTGGCTAGGTACAACCGTAATTGGCGCAGTAGTGTTAGCGGTTATTAAATTCACTATGGAAGGTAGGGGTTAAAGATGGGATGGAACATGATTTACGAACTTATTGATCCTGCATTAATAGTCGTGGTTGCTATGTGCTGGTGTATAGGGTATGTACTTAAACAAACGCCGCGTGTACCTGATTGGACAATTGTATATATCGTTACTGTTATTGCTGTTTTCTTGACAGTATGGATGATTGGGTTCAGTCCTGAAGCTCTGATACAAGGTGTCTTGTGCGGGGCTTTTTCTGTGTTTGGTCACCAAATCATCAAGCAAACAACAAAGAGAGGTGGTAGTAAACAATGAAAAAAGTATTTTGGGATGCGGGACACGGTGGGGAGGACACTGGTGCCATTGGAAATGGTGTCATCGAAAAAAGTATAGCTCTTCAAGTTGCTACAGAAGCCGCAAAACGGTTGGAACGGGATTATGAAGGAGTTCAGTGTCTTCTCTCCCGTGCTTCTGACTTATTTCTCGAACTAAAAGAACGCACAAATAAGGCGAATGCTGCAGGAGCAGATGTGCTTATAAGTGTTCATTGTAACGCCGGGGGCGGCGCTGGTGGCTTCGAGTCATACACATATTCAGGCACGAAGGATACGGCTACGGCGGCGCTGCAAGACGCTATTCATACGGAGAGCATGAACTGCTTGAAGCAGTACGGGGTAATTGACCGAGGGCAGCGCAAAAAGGATCTGCACATGTGCCGAGAGTCGCGTATGCCTGCCGTGCTGACGGAAAACCTGTTCGTCGATGTCGCTAGTGATGCAACCAAGTTGAAACGTCAAGAAGTGATCGAAGCCATAATTTCCGGACATGTGTCCGGGGTGGCACAGTTCTTGGGGCTGAAACGAAAGGCACAGCAGCCTACAGCCAAAGGGACGAACATCATAGGCAAGGCATCGGCCACGCTGGCACAAGCAAAGGCGTGGGCACAGTCGAATAAAGCTCCGACTGAATTTGTGGCGTTGGCCGATCTTTATTGGGAATTGGCACCTGCACGCGGCGGAATCGACCCGGCCATCGCTTACGTGCAGTTTGGGCACGAAACCGGATTTTTATATAGGGGCGGGCACAGCGCAGCCGGAATCGACGCCAGCTATCACAACCCATGTGGTCTGAAGGTGACAGCGGGCGGCGGTGATTATCAGGCATCCGCTCACAAACGATTTATTTCATGGCGTGAGGGAATCACGGCGCATCTGGATCACTTGGCCTTGTATGCTGGTGCTGCTGGCTACCCCAAAAAGGGTACGCCTGACCCGAGGCACTTTGTTTATCTATTTGGCACCGCCAAGACGCTGGAAGACCTCGGGGCTAAGTGGGCGCCTTCTTCCTCTTATGGTACGAACCTTGCGAGCAAGTATGCGGGGCTGCGCGGTACGGCAGCGGTGGACAAGCCTGCCACAGCAAATCCTAGCGGAGAATCCGCAACGGTAGAGTTGAACGGAAGGGTTATTGCTTCCGGGACTTTCGCGAACGGGCTTGTTACTGTCCCGGTTCGGCAACTTGCCGAGGAGCTAGGGGCAACTGTCGGCTACAATGGTAAGAAAGCAACCGTAAACGGGAAAGTGATTGTCGGCAGTCAGAAGATAGGTGATATTTCCTATGCCCCAGTTAGGGAGATCGTCGAGGCTGCTGGCGGCAAAGTGACTGGATGGGACGGGCTAAACCGAAAAGTATCTATTCAAAAGCGATAATATGGTGTATATTGGAAACGTGTAGGCGATAGCCGAACACAAAACAAGAGCAGTATGGGAAAGCATCCCTGCTGCTCTTGTTTATTTAATCCTCGTCAAGCTGTTCGCAATTCAGCAAGTCTCTCGGCAGCTGGCAGGGTTTTTCTTGTACCAACAATTTTAAATCCAACAGCCTCGTTTTGCTGAACATGTTCCTTATCGGATATGATCACGTCATGTTCATTCTCCATCACGAAGTACATTCGGTTTTTCACTCCTCTTTTCTTAGTTACTTGCTCAATTGTACCAACAATACGACTGCTGTTAGCAATACATTGACAAATTGGAAAATCAGCACGATGTCATATGTTTCCTTCTTATCCAATGTACACCCTCCTTCGTACTATTTACTTCCTGTTACGTTGGGCTCTTATCAGCCCGGCGATACTAAGAATCAATGTCCCAATGATGAGTACCCAGACAACGAAATTCATAGCTTGTCCACCTTTTATTGTATTGATCTGGAGCGAGGGAAGTGATAAGATTTTGGTGAAGGAGGCCGCAGGCAGGCGACCTCCCAGGTACTTACTATGCGCACCCCGCAAAGTTAAGTACCTTTTTACTTTTTACGGCTTGAACGAAAAATCAAGTATGCCGTATAACACTGGATGATGGCCGTAATAAGTTGCACCGTATCTTTCACTCCCTTCACCCCTTTCAGGAAGTCATATGTTCAACTTCCTAAACAAAATATATACTATTCCAAATGTTATGTCAAACAAAATATTTGCATTTCTAAACATTATTTTTTATAATGGAAACATAGACGGGATGGTGAATAGCTGTGGGGTTTAGTTACAAACCGCTATGGCATTTGCTCGTACAACGAGAAATGACAAAGACGGAATATAGACAGGCGATAGGAATATCCTCCGCTACATTAGCTAAGATGGGTAAAAACGAATATATAGCAATGGATGTGCTCGATAAGACATGCGCATTCTTTAAAGTACCATTAAGTGATGTTGTGGAGTATGTAGAAGACGAGTGAAGGAGACTGTTTTGATGGAGGATCAAAAAGAAACGCTCCAAACTGATAACTATGCGGAGAAATATGCACGTCAAAGAGCCGAATACATCCGTTCTTGTTTGACGGGTACTATTCACGCGGTTCACAATCAAAAAGGGCACAAGAATGATAATGTATGGACGTTAAGCCCTCAACAAGACACAGAAGGATGGGAAACGGACGGGGGAGAACCTGGTTATGGTCTTTATCCAGAAGTTGCAGAATATTATGCAGCCTGTATTAATGGGTACCCACAGGTTATAGAGCAGATACAACGGATTCGGGAGTTGGTGTGCAAAGAGGCTCCAGAACTTCAAAGTAAAGTAGATTCGATATTGAAAGATCTAAAACAAGGAGGAAGATCCTAATGAGTGATAAGAAAGCTGTAATTTATTGCCGTACAGCAACGGTAAAGCAAGATATTAATGCTCAACTGGAACTTTGCAAAAAGTATGCTACAGAACATGGATATACGATTGAGAGTGTTTTTTCGGATCATGGGGTCAGTGCTGCTGCTGATCGTACTGAATTTGAGAAGGTAAGAAAATTCATGGATGGAAATCCAAATGGAACCTTGATTGTTGCTTCGTACGATAGATTGTATCGAGACTCAACAAAAATGAATGAGTTCATTCAATTCGCTAAGGAAGTAAAATATGACGTGGTATCGGCTAATAACAATGATAGTAGCTTGAAGGAGCTAGAACTTATCTGCGGCATTGATAAAATAAAGAAGGAACAGGAAGCCTCGGACTAACAATCCGGGGCTTTTTCATGTTTATACAAACTCATTATGTTGCTTCAATCTACTTGCCCACTTGTATCCTTCGTAGTGTGGATATTTGGACAGGATTTCAGCGACTTCTTCTTTTGCCACATTTGTATGTAGTGCATTCCAATCTCCAGCACTATCGGTTCCCCATACAACCAAATTGCCTTTTTCTTTGTTCATGATGTCACTGTCACCTCTATGTAAGAAATAACTTCATTATGTCAGCAATAAAAAAAGGAAACAATAGGATATATGAGCATATGAGCCTATAAACATATATGATTATATGAACATACATTAATTGTCATTAATTACAGGTGTTATCTAATTCAAAAATATACTAATATATTCCTAAAAGGAGATGGTACATATGTCAATGCATTGTATGCAACAAGGAAACCCAGGCGTGTTTCTTTTGATGTTTAAGATATTTTGTGATGAAGTTAGGTACAGAGATCCTTTGGTCGCAGATGGGTTGCAAGAACTAGAAAAAATGATGTTTACATATATAAATGAAGAATCTTCTCGACTTACTTTTAAGGCAGCAAGGGAAAACTGTGCCATGACAGTAAGCGAAGTGTCCGCTTTAACAGGAGTGGAGAAACAACTAATTGACGATATTGAAAAAAACTGTAGTGAAGTGTATATAGATGTTATCTTGAAACTCTGCCAGTGCTACTGTATATCCCCTGATCACCTTCATTTCAAAAAATAATAAATGAAGCGAGAAAAAGCCCGTATGATAGGGCTTTTTCTTTAGATGCATTGTTTTCATATATATTGAGTTTCTTCTTGCCGAAGCATAATGAATATGAAAACCTGATTATAGAAAATTCAGTTCAATAATTGGATCCCCTTCCTTGTGCAATGTAACTGATTTTACGACTTTTCGAATGATGGTTTTTTGTTCGTCTTCCGTTAGAACATCCCATACCGCGCCAACGCTTTGTAGAATATTGAACAAAGCATCATTACTGCTATTCACTGGCTTTGAATCTAATATATCCTCTATACTGTTTTCAACAGCTTCCCGCTGTTCTTCAAGCGTTCTTATTCTACCGCTTACTGACGATGCTTTTAGATCTCCTTCTTGGATGGCCTCATAGAGATTATCCAAGCTTGTAGTAATTTTTTTTAGTTTTTCTTCAAGTGAGAACAGTGCTGCCTCTGTGCTGTCTTCGACTTTTGTAGTTTGTTGAGCTTTTTTTAATTTCTCAGGGAAAAGCGATAAAGCTTTTAATTGATCAACCACATGTTTTTCGATATTTTTCCTCGAATGGTATCCTAATGAGCAGTAATTGTTTCTGTCTTTTTTTCTTACATGCTGATTTCTACAAGCATACAATTGATATTCATATACTTTCCCGTACTTCTTTGTTGTCCGTTTTACGTGGACGACGTTTTCCCCACATACACCGCATTTCAGCAAACCAGAAAGTAGATATTCACCTTTTGGAGAAGAGCCTTCTTCACGGTTCTGTATTTCCTCTTGGACTGCTCTCCATGTTTTTAAATCAATAATAGGTTCATGGTTACCCTTGATCCAAGTTCCGCCATCGTTTAATTCTCCTATATATATTCTTCTGGAGAGAATATCCCTAATAACTGCATGGTCTATTACTCGACTTTTACAACGTGATCGTGCCCATTCAGCTATAGAAAGTCGCGAGTCACCATTTTTGTATTTATCAAAGATTGCTTTGATTAACATTGCCTCATCAGGCACAATTATCAACTGCTCTTTTTCTTTGTCCCAATAATATCCTAGCGGTTCTCTGCCACCATACCATTTTCCTTGACGTATTCTTTGTCTTCTTCCAGTTGTGGTTCTTTCTACAATCATATCTCGTTCTAACTGTGCGAACACTGCTAAAATTCCGATCATTGCTTTTCCAAATGGCGTTGTTGTTTCGAACGGTTCAGTTGCTGATTTGAAACCAGTATTTTTCTTTTCAAATACTTCTTCCAAAAGATACAATACGTCCCGTTGTTTTCTGCTTAGTCGGTCTAACTTATACACTACAACAAGATTGATTTTTTGGTTTTCTACATGTCGGATTAGCCTATTAAGTGCTGGTCTATCCATATTCGTGCCTGTGTATCCGTCATCTATGTATAACTTATACTCCGTCCATCCTTGAGATTTACAATAAGCGATCATTTTCTCCTTTTGCGCATCAATTGAATATCCGTGTTGAGCTTGTTCTTCAGTGGATACGCGAATGTAAATACCGACAACCATATCATACACCTCTACATATCAATGATAATTTTCTTTACCAATCCAATAATCTTAAATGAACAGGATTCGTCATTGCCGAAGATAGGACTATGGTTAGGATTCTCAGAATGAAGTACCACAATACCACCATTCTTGAAGACACGTTTTAAAACAATTTCCCCATTCAAAAGAACAGCGGCTATTTCTCCTTCTTCGACATCGTGTTGTGCATGTATTAGAAGTAAATCGCCATCAAAAATCCGAGCATTTACCATGCTGTCTCCATTTGCTCTAATGAAGTAATATTCTCCACCTGATACCCATGTAAGCGGTGTTGCTTCAAATTTTTCAACATTTTCAAGTGAAACGACATCTTCGTTAGCGATGGCATTTTTAATTACAGGAACCATTGCAACTTCTGAGATTCCCATATAACTCCGTCCATTTGCTTCTTCAAAAAGTTTACTTTTCGGAATGCTGAAGTGAGAAGAAATGTTTTCAATAACTCCTGCTCGGGGCAACTTTTTAGCCTTTTCCCAATCCGATACAGTTGATACTCCAACGCCTAGCAATTCAGCAAGTTCACCTTGAGTCATGTTCCTTTGTTTTCTCAAAGTATGTATGTTTTTAGCAAATATTTCTTTAAGTTTGCTATCAGTCACTGTCCGCACCTCGTTTTTTTATTTACTTATTATTATATCGCTTTAAACGAAATATACAACATTAAACACGAAAAAAAATTCGCTTTAAACGAAAATAATCTCTTGCAATTCCGCTTTAAGCGTAATACAATGTGAATCAAGGAGGTGATACGAACATGAGTGCTATTCCTAACCCAATGAAAGATACACTACGATCACTTCGAATTAAGTTTGGATATTCTCAGGAAGAAGCTGCGACGCTTTTGAGAATCAGCAAAAGAACCTTACAGATTTGGGAAAAGGATTCTGGAAACATCTCTTATAGCAAAATTGAGATGATCGAAAAAGTGTACCGAACACCGCGAGATCATATTTTTTTTGGTAAGGAATCCGCTTTTAGCGAAATTATGAAACGACGAGCAATTTAGAGGGTCGTCCCATATTCGCATCATCATATCTATATTTTAGGGAGGGGTGATTATGGACAGAAAACTTTTTCCGCCTGATGTTGAAGAGTATCTGCACAGTGTTTGCCTAAATGCATTACTCCGAGCAATCGAGAACGGGACTTATAAACTACCAGATGATAGCGACGAAACCGAATTATTGCAGGTAAGCAACTCTTAAGAGTTGCTTTGAGGGACAAGCCCATATAGAAAGGGGAAGCAGCATGAACCAATTAATCACGATTCAAGGTGTACGAGGATTTATTGATGAAAATGGAATGGCTCAATTGAATTTGGAGGATGTAGCACGCGGGCTAGGATTTACAGACAAGTCAAAAGGTTCTGAATATGTGAAATGGGATAGAGTCCGACAGTATTTAGATGATTTGAAGTTTTCGACAGAAGTGTCGAAGGAATCATTTGTCCCTGAAAACATCTTCTATCGACTTGCAATGAAGGCGAAGAATGAAGCAGCTGAGTTTTTCCAGTCAAAGGTTGCGGATGAAATCTTGCCAGCTATACGAAAAACAGGCACATATTCAGTTCCTACATTAACACCAAATGAAGCCATTGCCTTATCACTAAAGCAAACAGCCGAGATGATGACCAAGGTGCCTGTCCTGGAAAGCCGCATCGATCAAGTGGAGCAAAAGGTAGACGAGCAGATCACGCTTG
>NZ_JAMAVT010000034.1:0-22606 GCF_023713665.1 Paenibacillus sp. MER 180
TCTCCTTTGTTAAGTTCTCAGCAAACCTAACGATAGGAGGATTTTAAGGGGCTGACAAGTGCCTTTTTGCATTCAGCTTGAGCATTTTTACGCTGCAATTTTAGGCACTTTTAGTATGCAATAAACACCCGGTTTGATTTTTCTAATAATAATTAGTTTGGTAAAGGTAGTTTGGTATAATAAAAGGTAAAAATACTAGGAGTTTATTATATGAAAAAAATAATTATCTTTTTCTTTACGATTACTTTTATTATTACGGCTTGTTCAGACCAAAAAGGAAATATAGTAAAAGAAGGTTACACAGAATTTCACTTAGAAAAACCTACGCATATGACGACAGAAGCACCGTTTAACTTGGAAAAAAAATACTCTGAACCTGTGCTAAAGCGTGGTGAAAAAGGTGAATGGGATAGTATTGACTTATTAAATCCATCCGTAATAAAAAAAGATAATACTTATTATAATTATTATTCTGGCTTTGATGGAAGTGTATGGAGGACTGGACTTGCAACATCTACCGATGGAGAAAAATGGACAAAAAATGAAAATAACCCAATTTTAGGGTTAAGTGAAATCGGATGGGACACCAAATATATAGCAGCTAATGGAGCTGCGGTGGAATTTAATGATAAAGTGTATTATTACTATCAAGGAATGAATGAAAACGGAGTAACTCAGATCGGATTAGCTACATCTAATGATGGAATTACTTTTAAAAAAGAAAAAAATCCTACGTTAACGTTGGGAGATAGCGGAACTTGGGATGCTTTAGCGGTTGCTGACCCGTATGTAATAAAACATGATAATTATTTAATCATGTATTATTTAGGAATGAACGAATTAGGAATTCAGAGGCTCGGTGTAGCTAAATCTACAGACGGTTTGAAATGGGAGAAAAGTTTAGCTAACCCTATATTAGATGTTGGTAGCAAGGGTTCTTTTGATGTAAACGGTCTTGGTGAGCCGAGCGTTGTTTATAATGCGCCATATTTTTATATGATTTATACAGGAAGAGACGTAAATGAAAATCGGGACATAGGACTTGCTATTTCTTTAGATGGTATAAATTGGTCTAAAGTGTCTGCAACTGGTATATTTCACGGTAGACCAAGCGGGACGTGGGATGATTCTGTAATTTGTGATACTACTTTAATCCTTGAAGGTGATCAATTATATGTATGGTATGGTGGAGGAGATATTAATTCACCAGACGAACGTTTAAACGGCAATGTTGGGTTAATGAAATTTAATGTAAGTCAAGATAGGGATTATAGTAATTTTGATCCAAATTCTTTATCACATAATAAAAAAATAGCGAGTCAAGACATTTTAAAAGGTTCATACCCTATCGAAAATTCCGGGAAGGGATATTTTGTTTGGCTATCGAAAGATTCGAATATTAAATTAAAAAACAGTGAGTTTAATAGTATTCTGATAAATGGGTATGTTCCGTTCTCTATGCATGCTGAAGCAAACGATAAAATGAAAGATTTAATAATTAAATTCACAATTAATGGTCATGTTGTTGAGGAAAAAGCATTCACCGAAGACATTGGTTTTGAAATACCGTTGTATTATAGTTCAATAAAAGAGTATATAGAGGGAGATGATTACTTCGAACTCGGAATTAATATTAGCAACGGTGTGATTCCATATGAAGTAGGAGCTAGTGAAGATAGAAGAGAACTCTCTATAATACTGAGCGAAATAAAAGTTGTTCAATAGGCATTGAGCGTGTAGTAATTTAAGTAGGACCAGACTTCGCAAAAAGGTGGGGTTTACCGGCGCTTTTAACCGCGCCCCGTTCAACCGCAGATACGTAGTATATACGTATTTCACCGTTTCCTTAACGTCATTATCCGAAGTGGCCGCACGTCTCAATGCAGATGTTGCGGTAGCTGTCGTTTTTGATGCTAAAACGCAACTAGACTCGCCAATAATACGTGAGATTCCGCATTCAGCCAAAAGCCAGTCGGCAACGGAAATATTGGCGTAATAGTTTGTCAGTTATAGTCAGTTTGAAAATTTACACCTATAAAAATTGCATTCACGCTTTTTGCGCAGTTCATAGTCTTTAATCTTGTTGTGTTCTTGTTGTCACCTTTAATGGTTATATTAGATGATAAAGGAAGTCCTGTACTCAATAAAATATGTTCCAGGTGGAATACATATCTTACCTCCTCCATTTACTGAAACCTCAGATATCGCAAAATTATTAGCGGGTGCACCATCCGTTGCTTCATCAGCCTCAGATCTGGCACCCATTTCCCTCCACCCGCAGGCTTATTTCTGGTACACTACAATATAGACACATTTAAATCAAGATCGCTCATCATACCACTCACATCCATGAGCGGCAGACCTGGAGGAAACACAACGTGAAGACGCCTTTACAACCGATAGATGACTGGCGGCACGTATTCAAGCTTGACCCGGACAAAGAAATTGGCGATGAGGCGCTGGATCGTGTATGTTTATCTGGAACTGATGCCATAATGGTCGGGGGGTCGAGCGGAGTCACTTTCGAGAACACGGTAGACTTGATGTCCCGCATACGGCGATATGAGCTGCCGGCCGTCCTCGAAGTGTCGGAATTGGATGCGGTCGTGCCTGGCTTTGATGCTTATATGATACCGATGGTGCTGAATACGGAGAATGCTAATTGGCTTATAGGTCAGCATCGTGAAGCGATTCAACAATATGGTTATATGATCCCCTGGGATTTGTTAATCCCAGAAGGGTATATTATTTTGAATCCAGATGCGACAGCAGCTAAGATCACAGGAGCAGATACGCAATTGTCCCCAGCGGAAGCGGCTGCATATGCACAGGCAGGAGACAAGCTGATGCGACTACCTGTCGTGTATGTGGAGTACAGCGGCATGTTTGGTGACATGGAGCTGGTTAAGAAGGTGAAACGCTCTCTGACGCAAGCCCAGTTGTTCTATGGCGGCGGAATTCGTACAGTAGAACAAGCCCAAGATGCGGCTGCTTCAGCTAATACAGTAGTTGTTGGCAATGTCGTCTATGACGACTTGGAAGCTGCCCTTGCGACTGTAGATGCAGTAAAGGAAACTAAGCTAACGATATAGCTTTTCTAATGATCATTTAAAACAGACACTCTTAGGTATAAATAGTCTGGTGTGTTTACATGGCTGCACTGCCGGGAGTTTTTCTTACCAAATTATCGACCTAAATAAATACATCTCACATAACTGCAGAAAGGAGACATCGCAAATTATGTTTGACTTTTTACGACCGGATTCCAATGGTAACACCAACTCAAACTCGAATTCGTATTCGAATAATTACGGAAGCTACGGGGCTTCCATCGACATTCAAGACGCTATCAAGCGCTTGAATCCTGAACAACGACGCGCTGTTGAGACCACTGAAGGTCCATTGCTTATTATGGCGGGAGCGGGATCAGGCAAGACGCGCGTACTAACGCATCGCATTGCATATCTAATCGCTACGAGGAAGGCACCGCCATGGAGCATCCTAGCCATTACGTTTACAAACAAGGCTGCACGAGAGATGCAGGAGCGGGTATCCAAGCTGGTTGGCCCAGATGGAAGAGATATTTGGGTATCCACGTTCCACTCCATGTGTGTGCGTATTCTGCGCAAGGATATTGAACGTATCGGATTTACTTCGAACTTCACGATTCTTGACTCAGGGGATCAGTTGTCCGTTATTCGCGGCTGCATGAAGGAATTGAACTTAGATACGAAAAAATTTGATCCACGCGCAGTACAAGCTGCAATTAGTACAGCGAAGAACGAATTGCTGACGCCAAGCCGCTTCGAACAGAAGATTGGCGACCACTTTGATGGAATTGTAGCCAAGGTGTATACGATGTATCAGAAACGTCTAAAGAGCAATAATTCGCTTGATTTCGATGATCTCATCATGTCGACGATTCAGTTGTTCAAGGACGTCCCTGAAGTATTGGATTTCTATCAGAAAAAATTCAAATACATTCACGTCGACGAGTATCAAGATACGAACCGTGCGCAATACATGCTGTGCCGGATGCTGGCTGATCAGCATCAAAACATTTGCGTCGTCGGAGATAGCGATCAGTCGATTTATCGCTGGCGTGGTGCCGATATTACGAATATTTTGAACTTCGAGGGTGATTACCCTAAGGCTACGACGATTATGTTGGAGCAGAACTATCGCTCGACCTCCAATATTCTGAATGCCGCGAATGGGGTCATTAAGCTGAACACTGGCCGCAAGCCGAAGAAGCTGTGGACGGAATCGGGTGAAGGCGAGAAGATTAAGCTCTATCAAGCAGATACGGAGCATGATGAGGGTTACTTCGTTACCTCGGAGATTAAAAAGAACCATATGGCGAACAAGCATTACGCCGACCATGCGATATTGTATCGCACGAATGCACAGTCTCGTGTTATCGAGGAAATTCTCATTAAGTCGGATATTCCGTACCAGATCGTAGGCGGCGTTAAGTTCTATGATCGTAAAGAGATTAAGGACTTGCTTGCTTATCTGCGACTCATTTCGAATATGGATGATGATATCAGCTTAGAGCGTGTTGTGAATGTGCCGAAGCGGGGTATCGGAGCTACGACAATGAATAAGCTGGCTGAAGCAGCAGCAACTCGCGGTACATCGATGATGAAAGTAATCGCCGACATGGATGACTTGGATATTTCGCCGAAAACCAAGGGCGCTCTGCGGGAGTTCCGTGCAATTATCGATAATCTGAATCATATGGTAGAGTATTTGTCCGTTACGGAATTAACGGAGAAAATGCTCGAACTATCCGAGTACAAGCTGGAGCTGCAGCGAGAGAATACCCTGGAATCGAAGGCGCGCCTCGAGAACATCGATGAGTTCTTGTCCGTTACACAGGAATTTGAACAGCGCAATGAGGACAAGTCCTTGATTTCGTTCCTGACGGATCTTGCATTGATCGCAGATATCGATTCCATGAACGACGAGGAAGGCAACGAGCAGGAAGATGCCGTTATCCTAATGACGATGCACAGTGCAAAAGGGTTGGAATTCCCAGTTGTCTTCATCATCGGTATGGAAGAAGGGGTATTCCCGCACAGCCGTGCATTCAGCGACAATGAGGAGCTGGAGGAAGAACGTCGACTAGCTTACGTAGGGATTACTCGTGCTGAGAAGCAATTATTCCTTACCTGCGCACGTACGCGTACCTTGTTCGGTCGAACGAATGCCAATCCGCCATCTCGCTTCCTGCAGGAGATACCGGATGAAGTGAAGGAAGACGCGACGCCAGAGGGCACACGCTATGGAAGGGTAGACCGTTACGGCCGCAATGCTGCTTCTGCTTCATATGGAGGGCGTGGGTTAGGTTATTCAGGCGGTGGAGGAGCACAAGCTCCAGGCACGAAAGGAATAGGAAGCAGCGCTCAAACAGGATGGCGTGCTTCAGGTGGAGCGGGAGCAGCCGCAAGTAGCGGATCAAGTGTGACAGTGACATCAGCAGCGGAAAAAGTGAAGCAAGCGGGAGCCCAACCCGGAGACTATCAGCCGGGGGACAAAGTATCCCATGCCAAGTGGGGCGTAGGCGTGATCGTGTCGGTTAAGGGTGAGGGCACGGATACGGAGCTGCAAATTGCCTTCCCTGCGCCAGTGGGTGTGAAGCGGTTATTGGCTGCTTTTGCCCCGATCAACAAAGTATAAGTAGACTACCACTACCCAATAGATGATTTGAAATGAGGAAGGAGCCACCTCTTTGACAAATGCGAATGCGCAAACCCGCATGGAACAACTCGTGGCGGAATTACATCGATACAATCACCATTATTATACGCTGGACAATCCTGTCGTTTCGGACAAAGAATACGATAAGCTTTATGATGAATTGGTAGCATTGGAGAAAGAGACAGGCATCGTATTGCCCGACTCTCCTACCCAGCGGGTTGGGGGCGATCTGCTCAAGGGGTTTGAGCCTCATCGCCATCTATCCCGTCTATGGAGCTTGGACAAAGCGCAGGATGAAGAGGATTTGTTCGCTTGGAACCAGCGTGTGCTGAAGCTGATCCAGGATTATAACACGAAGCATCCGAACGAGGAGCCGCTGCCGGATCCATCTTATGTCGTGGAGCTGAAGTTTGATGGCTTGACGCTTAATTTGACTTACACGGATGGACTGCTGGTTCAGGCCTCCACACGTGGAAATGGTGTCATTGGCGAGGGGATATTGCCACAGGTGAAGACGATCCGTTCCGTGCCTCTGTCTATTCCTTTCAAGGAAGGGACGATCGAAGTTCAAGGTGAAGGCATTATGAACCTGTCCGTGCTTGAGGCTTATAATGAAACGGCAGCAGAGCCGCTCAAAAATGCTCGCAACGCAGCGGCTGGAGCGCTTCGCAACTTGAATCCTCAGGTGACAGCACAACGGAAGCTGAGTGCCTTTTTCTATAACGTGGGCTATGCCGATGGGGTTGCCTTCGATAACCATCAGGAAATGATGCAGTTTTTGAAGGACAATCAATTCAAGGTGAACCCGTATGTTACGTACTTCGATACGATTGAGCAGGTTCGTGAGGAACTTCATCAGATACAGGAACAACGCCCATCTCTTGATTATTTGATTGATGGAGCTGTCGTCAAGCTGACCGATATGCGTACCCGCGAGGTGCTCGGATACACGGATAAGTTCCCGCGTTGGGCGGTAGCCTTCAAGTTCGAGGCGGAAGAAACGACAACCGTGCTCGAATCGGTAAGCTGGGAAGTCGGACGTACCGGCAAGATTACGCCAGTAGCCCGAGTTGAAGCTGTTGAGCTGGCTGGTGTAACGGTACAGAACTGCACACTGAACAACATTGGTGATATCGAACGGAAAAACTTGAAACATGCGCTTGGCGCACGCGTTTTTATTCGTCGATCGAACGACGTCATTCCAGAGATTCTTGGACGTGTTCCTGATGAGGAAGGCGGCGAAGAAATCGTTTATCCGACGGAATGCCCGTCTTGCGGTTACACGCTTGAGATGCGGGGTGCTCACTTGTTCTGCAATAACAAGCTGAACTGCAAGCCGCAAATCGTAGCACGTCTGGCGCACTTTGCTTCGCGAGATGCGATGGACATTGAAACATTCAGTGTCATGACTGCCGAGCAGTTGCACGATGAATTGAATGTACATGAGCCGTCCGACCTGTTTGCACTTACACTTGATCAATTGGTTGGCTTGAATCGATTCGGAGAGAAAAAGGCGAGCAACTTATTGGCAGCACTTGAGAAGAGTAAAACACGTGATTTGCCGGCCTTCTTGTTCGCGCTCGGAATTCCGAATACGGGCAAAACAACGACAAAGGCATTAGCTGAGCATTTCGGCACGCTGGACAACATCATGCAGGCTTCTGAAGAGGAACTTGTGGCGATTCAGGATGTCGGGGCGATTGTAGCAGACAGTATCGTAACGTATTTCGCGGATCCGATTAACCGTGCAAGCATCGACCGCATGTTGGAGCTGGGTGTGAAGCCGCAATCCGCTGAGAAGCCGGCTGAGGTAAATACAGATTCGATGTTTTATGGCAAAACAGTCGTATTAACAGGCTCCCTGCAATTGCTGACACGCGATGAAGCGACTGCCAAGCTGGAAGCATGTGGAGCGAAAGTAACGGGCAGCGTATCGAAGAAGACCGATCTGGTTATCGCAGGGGAGAAGGCAGGCAGTAAGCTCGCCAAAGCTGAGCAGCTCGGAATCCCTGTCATTACTGACGAGAATGAGCTGATCCAGTTGCTGAATGAGGCGCTTGGCACAGGAAGTTCCGCAGAGTAAGGGTAAGAAATGGCCGGAGTATAAGCTAATGAGTAGATATGTCAGAGATTAAACCAGGGAGTGCAATATCAATTGCTTAAAACTGCTGTAGTAACAGCATCAGTATTCGTATAAATGACTACATCTCTGACTGTATTAGTGACTATATCGATACATCATCAATGATATGCTCTCACGAACGACATGTATTGCACCTGTACAGTTGCTTTCTAAACGGCTGATTAAGCAATCGCATCATTGAACAGTAAGAATATGTATGATAAAATTTGTGTATAATAAAAAGAAGATCGCAGCGGTAACTGCGACCTTCTTCCCACAATAACCGCTAGATGAGCGGTTGGCTTTATCGAAGTGAGCAAATCTACAGGAGTAGACCGCATACCTTTGCGAGAGGGCGGTCTACTTTTTCTTTAAGTAGGTGAGCAAAGCAAGAATGAACATCCCGAAAAGGAACATTAGACTTAGCGCCATCGAATCGCAAGTTCAAAAAGGTAACTTTTCAGCACCAAGAAGGTTTTGTGAACTCGAAGAAAGAGGAGCGGAGTGTGGCAGAACCACATGAGCACCGGACTTCGAGAGTGAACGCAAGATTCGATGTCGAAATACATCTTGTCTTTGCTTCGTGATCAAAAGGGGCCAGTTTGAACAACCTCTTTGTGCTCACTGGCATCACCTCCTTTACAGGAGACTAGCCAACCGCCCATAAGCCATTATTGTGTTATTATGAATATACCATAAATTATTCCAATCAACTAGACTTCTAGCTTTCACTGGAGATCCTTTCTACTGCATGAAGAACATTATCTCTCCAGCTTTAAAATACGCCAGCTCATGCCCTCAACCTCGACCTGCAGCCCAGCGTTAGAACCTTGAATTTCATCACGGCCAGTTTCACCGCTGACTAGCTCAACGTCCGTCCAATTTCCATCGCAGCCATCGAATGCTGCTACATTCACTGTGCGTTTCTCCTCAGATGCATTCAACACGAACAACCAGTGTCCATCCTCAGCAGCTCGCTCATACGCAATTACTCGGTCACTCTCCAAGGCATGAACAAAGCGGAAGCTTCCTGTACGAAGCGCAGTATTGGCGTGACGAAGCGCAATTGCGCCCTGATAGAAGCTCAGCAGATCTTGATCTTGCTTCGCTTCATCCCATTCCATGCATTTGCGGCAGCCTGGATCATGTCCGCCATCCAAGCCTACTTCATCACCGTAATAGATGCACGGTGTACCGAGGAACGTCAGTTGGAACAAGGCAGCCAATTTCATTTTGCGCTTGTCGCCGCCGCACAGCGTAAGCAGTCGAGTCGTATCATGGCTGTCGAGCAGATTGAACATCACTTCGTTCGCCTGCTGCGGATAGCTTGCCAGCTGATGCTGAATCGCTTGCGAGAACTGCAAGCCGTCTACCTTTTCTTCAGCGAAGAAATCATGCATTGCATACGTGAACGGATAGTTCATAACCGCATCGAACTGATCACCCTGCAGCCACATCATGCCTTCATGGAACATCTCGCCGAGAATATAGGCGTCTGGATTCACAGCCTTCACCGTTTGACGGAACTCACGCCAGAACTGGTGATCGACCTCGTTGGCCACGTCCAATCTCCAGCCATCGATGCCCACTTCTTCGATCCAGTAGCGTGCAACTTCTAGCAAATACCTCTTCACTTCTGGATTTTCCGTATTCAGCTTCGGCATCATCGGTGTAAATGCGAACGTATCGAATGTTGGAATCCCGTCCACAACCTCTAACGGGAACTGGCGAACATGGAACCAGTCTTTATAAGTAGATTGCTCTCCTTTTTCGAGCACATCCCGATAAGGTTCGAACGCATAACCACTATGATTGAACACTGCATCAAGCAAAATGCGAATGCCTCGGCTGTGGCAGGCTTCGACCAGTTCTTTCAGCTTTTCGTTCGAGCCAAAATGAGGATCTACCTGCATGTAATTTTTCGTATCATACTTGTGATTCGTAGTCGCCTCAAAGATCGGCGTAAAGTAAATCGCGGTAATACCCAGCTTCTCCAAATGATCTAAGTGATCAATAACCCCTTGCAAATCCCCGCCGAAGTAATTATCCGGCTTTGGCTCTCCGCCCCATGGCAGCACACCTTCGGGATCATTGCTCTTATCACCGTTCGCAAAGCGCTCAGGGAAGATCTGATAGAATACCGCATCCTTTACCCATGTTGGGGGAGTGAAGATATCTGCTGGATTCAAGAACGGATACTCGAACCAGCGATGGGCAGGCACAGGATCTTCCTCTTGGAATCCGCGCTCAGTCATCCATACATGCTCAGTACCGGACTCCAGCTTAATGGCATAGGCCAAGCGACGGAAAGGAGGGACAACCTCTGCTTGCCAATAGTCGAACAGCTCATCCTGATACAAACATGTCATCGGAACGATATCCGCTCTACCAATACCGCCTTCGCAATCGAACTTGTCCACAAAATAAACGGCAGCACGCTCAACATCATTTTTCTTCGTACGGATGCGCACATGAATGGTTTTACGGTCATACGCATAAGCCCAGTTTTGCTTCGGACGGTGATAAATAGCTTCGAGTAACATCTAAAGTCCTCCCTTAACATGGTCGTATTAATCAGAACATCATTAACAATTAACAATATAAATAAAATAAGCGAATAGCTTTTCATAGCTAACCTAGCCGAAACAGAAAGACATCGCCATCGCTAGACAACTGCACTCCATTTCACCAGAAGCTTGTAAACTCCACATGTCTATGGCGCTAACACGATCGTACTGTATGGCGGAAGTGTACAAGCTCCATCCTTCAGAGCAGCGCCGTCCATACTAGAGAACGCCAATGTCTCCAGTACAGCAGCCGTGTCCGCTGACAACTGTATCTGCTGCTCTTTGCCGGACAAGTTGTGGAGCACAAGACGTGCATCTTCCTTCGTTGCACGGTAATAGCCGGCTACTTCAGAGATGTTCGTTTTATACGATTGAATGCCGCCCTGCTGCAGCACCTTATCCGAATTGCGATACGCAATCAGCTTTTTGTAATGATTCCACAGTGAACTCGGATCCTTCATCTGCTGCTCTATAGGAGTCACCGTTTTATTTGAAGAAGCGGGCTCCCATGTAGTCATCCCTGCACTTTTCTCATCTGCCGTCCATTTCATTGGCTCACGCAGTCGTTCGTCAGGCTTCAAGCCAAGCATGCCGATCTCTTCACCATAATAAATGAACGGATTGCCTGGCAGCGTCAGCAGTACGGAAGCAGCCATCTTGGCATGATTCACATTGCCTTGAAGCTCGCTCATGACCCGATTCTGATCATGATTTGTCAGGAATGGAGCGTCGACGAACTTGCCGTCTGACTGCTTACTGTAAAACGTATAGATACGGCTCATCATCGAGCCGATATCGGAATCCTTCTCATCCTGCACCATCGAAATCATCCGCTTCGCCATATCGAAGTTGAATGCTGAGTGCAGTCCATCCTTAAGGAAGGGTCCAATAACCGCTGGGGAATCCCATACCTCGCCAACGAGATAGGCTTCAGGATTTACCTCTTGAACAGCTTGGCGGAATTCCTGCCACCATTTTTGATTGTTCTGCACGACATCAGGATTCTGACTCGTATTGTAAAAGTCCTCATATACATGCTTGGCAGCATCCAATCGGAAGCCATCTACACCGAGCTTCAACCAGAATTGAGCAGCCTTCTTGATCTCAGCTCGTACCTCAGCATTGTCCATATGCAGATCAGGCATGCCTTCCCAGAAGACACCGAGATAATGCTTTCCGTCTTTCTCATGCCAAGCCTGCTGTCCCCAAGCGCCTCTTGTTGCTGGATCAAGCTTCAAATCTTCGGCCCACATATACCAATCACGCTTTGGATTGTCTTTGCCTTTCATTGATTCCTTGAACCACGGATGCTCGCTGCTCGTATGATTGACCACGAAATCCATCACAATCTTGATGTCTCGCTTATGGGCCTCTGCAAGCAGACGCTTAAAGTCGTCCATCGTTCCGTAGTCCGGATTGATTCCGTAATAGTCCGTTACATCATAGCCATGATAAGATGGGGAAGGATTGATTGGCATTAACCAGAGGTGCTTAACCCCAAGCTCCTGCAAATAATCAAGCTTCGCCGTAACGCCATTTAAGTCACCGATTCCGTCTCCGTTCGTGTCGTAGAAGGAGCGAACGAAAATTTCATAGTAGACCCCATTGCTTGTCCCCATCGGCGTCAACGCATCAGCCAGTTTCAACTTGCTTGTAACTGTCCCCAAAGCAGCTTCGGTAGATTTATTGTCCTGTACGGTCTTATCCTCAGAAGGAGCAGTCGCCTGCGACTGACATCCTGCAAATACGAGAGAAACAGCCGAAACGAGACATGCCGTTCGTAAACAATTCATCCACTTGCTAGATATGGACATGAGATCATTCTCCTCGTTGCAGGTTATATCGATGTATTTCAAACTATAGAGTTGATCCGATTGATTCAATTACACATATGTTAACAACCTAAAGCAACAGCAACCGCTCGAACAACTACAGACAGAACTACGGACAGCACTATTCACAGAATTACTCATAGATCTACTAAACTATCGTTCATACAAACTATTCTAATGCAGGCGTTTGCACAGAATCTCTCCAAATAATTTGATGAGGGATAAGAATCCGGGCTTGGTCGAAACCATCGCCCTTAATGCGCTGTACAAGAGCTTGCACCGTAGACTGACCCATCTGATGCGTACCGATATCTACACTAGAAATTTGCGGCAAGCACATTTCAGCCAATAGCGTATTATTGAAGCCCACAACACTGAAGTCTTCAGGAACACGCAGCCCGTTGTTCCATAACGTACGGATAATGCCGAATGCAACCACATCGTCGATGGCGATAATCGCAGTAGGGCGCTGCTCCAGCTGAAGGAGCTTTTCTGTAATCTGGCCCGCGGATTCCGGAGTGAATGCGCCTTCAAATGTATAATCGCAGTCAAAAGGAATACCGGCCTCCAGCAAGGCTTTGCTGTAGCCATCCAGACGATCCTTAGACACGGTTAGTTCGAACGGGCCGCTGACGAAAGCAATTCGCTTATGTCCAAGCTCGATCAAATGACGAGTAATGGCTTGCGATGCTGCAATATTATCGTTATCGACAGAAGTAACATCGGCATAATGCTCACTGCGTCCAACGAGTACGAATGGGAACTTCTTTTCATGCAAGAAAGTGATGCTCGGATCTTCCTTATGTGCAGTCAATAGGATAATGCCATCTACCTTGCGGCCATGGACAAGCCGCTCTACTGCTTTAATTTCTTCCTCCTCATTCGTGGCTGAGGTCATTAACACATCGTAATGACATGCCGCAGCTTTGCTCACAATTCCGCGAATAATTTCGGAGAAGAATTGGTTTTGGAACAACTCATCCGCAGGGCGGGGGAGGATAATGCCAATATTATTCGTTGTCTTCGTAACTAGACTCTTCGCCATTACGTTTGGATGATAACCTAACTCATCCATAATTTTGCGAACTTTACGGCTTGTCTTCTGACTGATACGAGAGTCATTGGAAATAACTCGCGATACCGTAGATGGAGACACGCCAGCTTTCTCAGCTACATCTATAATGGTTACTGCCATAATCGAAACCTCGCTTAATAATGGAAAATATTCCGTTGATGTCCCAAAGTATAATGCAAAAAAAAGTTTTATGCAAACGCTTTACATACCTAGGCGCAGTGTGTATAATTCGAGTTGTAAGGTAACCGTTTACAACACTATATCTAGCAAGGAATCATTTTTTTTACTTCATTGTGCAAAGGTTTGCATAAATATAGCGCAATTGCTTTGAAATACAGCATCATCCTTCACCTTTGCGCATTGTCCATGCAGATCCTGTACCAGAATTGAAAGGGGCTATTTCTAACATGAAGAAATGGGTAGCAATGTTGTTGTCAGTCATGATGGTCTTTACAATCACAGCATGTTCCACAGGCGGTAAGGATTCCTCCTCTGCGAACAACCAAACGACGAATGAGGAAACAGCGAATAACGGTGCAGGCGACGAAGAGCTGAAGCCGGAAGAGGGCGCATCCCTTCTCGTATGGGAGAGTAAAGAATCTCGCACGTTTATGGAGGAAATCGCTAAGCAGTTCAAAGAGAAGTACAATGTTGACGTGAAATACGAGGAAGTAGCAGCACCTGACCAAGTAAACAAGCTGATGAACGATGGTCCAGCTGGCATCGGTGCAGACGTAGTCGTATTCCCACACGATAACTTGGGTAAGGCAGTTACTGCCGGACTTCTTTTGCCGAACGATTACTTTGAAGAGCAAACGCGTGCACAAAACTCTGAATTGGCAATCAACGCAACAAGCTACGACGGCATGTTGTACGGCTATCCGCGTTCCGTAGAAACACTCATCATGTTCTACAATAAGGATCTTGTTCCAGAAGCGCCTAAGTCAATGGAAGAAGTAATCGAGCTTTCTAAGAAAATGAATGACTTGAAGAATAAAAAATATACGTACATGTGGGAAATCGGAAACTTCTACTATGACTACTTGTTCCTCGCTTCCACGGGAGGATATGTATTCGGTAAAGAAGGCACAGACAAAACAGATGTTGGCTTGAACAACGATGGCGCAGTTAAGGGTGCGCAGTTCTTGCAAAACTTTGCGAAGCAAGTGCTTCCGCTCACAACATCTGACGTAACAGGCGATGTGAAGAAAGGCTTGTTCGCGAACGGTCAATTGGCAATGAACATCGACGGTCCTTGGGCAATCCAAGACTTGAAGAAAACAGGCATTAACCTTGGCGCAGCTCCAATTCCTAGCATTGACGGCCAACCGTCCAAGACATTCTCTGGCGTAAAAGCTTGGTATGTTAACTCTTACACGAAATATCCAAATGCAGCGAAATTGTTCGCAGAGTTCGCTTCCACGAAGGAAGCTCAATTGAAGAGCTACGAATTGAACGGTCTTGTTCCTTCTAATAAAGAAGCAGCAGCAGATCCAAAAGTAACAAGCGATCCATTCACAGTAGCTGTACTTGAGCAATTCAAGAACTCCTACCCAATGCCGGTTATCCCTGAGATGGGTAACGTGTGGAGCCCAATGGGCGCAGGCTTGGCAGACATTTTGAATAAAGGCAAAGATCCTAAGGCAGCGCTTGATAACGCCGTTAAACAAATAAAAGATGCGATCAAGTAAGGAGTAACACAAGTGGCCCGGGGAGTGAATAACGCTTGCCCGGGCTGTTTGTCAGACAGACCTCCTAGATACATGCCTACCATGCATACTTATTGGATAGCTATTGGAGAGTAGGAAAGGAGAAAGGCGATATGAGCACTACACAATCGGTGTCGACAACCGCAAACCATACGAATAGTCCTTCGCAAGAGCCGTCGCCAATGAAAGCTTCGCCTGGCACAGGCAAGAAGGCAGCTGTGTTGTCTGCTCTGTTCTGGGGATTGGGGCAACTCTTTAATCGTCAGTACCTCAAAGGTATTTTGCTGATGCTGCTTGAAGCAGTCGGACTATTTTACCTGATTAACTATTTGCCGCGAGCGATATGGGGAATATACACGCTCGGAACACAAACATCCCAAATGGTTAAGGTCGGGAGAGTGTACAAACCCGTACATGGTGACCATTCTATTCATTTGCTCATTACCGGATTAATCACACTTCTTGTCTTGTTTATCTTCATCTGGATATACGTACTCGTCGTCAAAGACGCGAAAGCAGTTGGGAAGCTGCGGGAAGAAGGCAAGAAACCGAATAACTTCCTTGAAAGTTTGGCATATGTCAAAGAAACGAAGTTTGCTTACTTGTTCCTGGCACTGCCAGCAACCGCGGTATTGTTCTTTACGATCATGCCGATCATCTTTATGATTTTGCTTGCCTTTACGAACTACTCGGCACCGGATCACGTTCCACCGAAAAATCTGGTCAGCTGGGTTGGATTCCAGAACTTTGTTGATCTTCTACAGCTTGGTACATGGAGCGGCACGTTCTATGGCGTACTGACATGGACCATCATTTGGGCAATACTTGCTACCGTTACCTGCTACTTCGGCGGTATTCTGGTCGCACTCTTGATTCAACAACCGGGTGTAAAAATGAAGACCATGTGGCGCACAATCTTCATCATCCCGTATGCAATTCCACAGATGTTGTCGTTCTTGATTATGAAGAACATGTTTAACGGAGAATTTGGGCCTATCAACCAATACTTGAGCTACTTCGGCTTAGGTAAGCTTCCATGGCTCTCTGATCCTTTCTGGGCGAAAGTAACGGTATTGATTGTCAACATGTGGGTAGGTATTCCGGTTACGATGGTACTTGTTATCGGGATCTTGACAACCATTCCTAAAGATATGTATGAAGCGGCTGAGGTAGATGGAGCAACTGCATGGCATAAGTTCAAGGCCATTACGATGCCGATGATTCTGTATTCAACAGCACCAATTTTGATTGGTCAGTTCGCAGGTAATATCAACAACTTTAACGTTATTTTCTTGCTGACGAACGGCAATCCGCCGAATGGTGAGTACCAGTACGCGGGAAGCACCGACTTGCTTGTTACGTGGTTGTATAAGCTGACACTCGATAATAACAAGTACAACATCGCAGCAGCGATCGGTATTATCATCTTTATTATTGTTGCATCTCTGTCGATCTGGAGTTACCGCCGGACGAAATCATTCAAAGAGGAGGACATGATCCAATGAGTACAGGAGCTAAGAAAAAGTCGCTTATTCGTCTGTCCTTCAGTTATTTGCTGCTTATTGCAATTGCAGTATGCGTCCTGTATCCGACAATTTGGATCGTCATGTCATCCATTCGTCCGGGGACCTCGCTGTTCAGTGATTCGCTCATTCCAAGCAATCCGACTTTTGAACATTACGTAAGCTTATTTACTTCTAAGGAATATCAATATGGACTGTGGTACTTGAATACATTGAAGATTGCAACCTTCAATATGATCTTCGGTGTCATTCTCGTCGTCATGACGGCATACGCATTATCTCGGTTCCGGTTCTATGGCCGTAAAAACCTCATGTCCGGGATGCTTGTACTGGGGATGTTCCCAGGTTTCATGAGTATGATTGCGATTTACATTTTGCTGATGCAATTGAACTTGCTTGATACGCATTTCGCGTTGATTCTCGTATATTCAGCAGGTGCACCGCTAGGGGCATTCGTAGTCAAAGGATTCTTCGATACGATCCCGAAGAGCTTAGAGGAATCCGCTCGCATTGATGGTGCAACGCACTGGATCGTATTCCGCAAGATCATGCTGCCATTGTCGAAGCCGATGATTACGTACGTGGGACTAATGACATTTGCCGGGGCATGGGGTGACTTTATCTTCGCCCGGCTGGTCCTTCGCTCCAAAGAGAACTATACACTGGCGATTGGACTGTGGGATATGGTCAACAATGCATCGACGAACTTCACGATGTTTGCGGCTGGTGCGGTATTGATCGCAGTTCCGATTGCGCTTCTGTACTTGTTCCTGCAGCGCTTCCTCGTGGAAGGCTTGACAGCAGGTGCAAGCAAGGGCTGATGAGCCTGCAGTATGTGCAGAGGGAAATGAAGGTTTTAACTTAGGCAGAAAGAAAGTCCGCTTTTCATCACTGGGAAGGTTGCATGAACTCCATGAGTAAATGCAAGACTCGATGCCCGGTTGCATCGTAAATGATCTCGTGATCAAAAAGCGGACGATACAAATTCTAGGGTAGAACAGCGGAGGGATTATCATGCAAGATACTAGTGCAGCTATACATCCGGACAATGCAAGTGAACAGACACATACACAGACAGGTGTACAGCTAGGAGCGATCTCTCGTGTTGCTGAGCAAGATGGTTCGTTATGGCTAGTCGGTAAATACTTCAATCTCGCAATCACTTCAGTTGGTGCCGGAGTAATCCGCATTAAGACATATAGAGGACATCAGCCGGACTGGAAGACGTCCCCGGCAATCGTGAACAAGGACAGCCGTACTCCACAAGACGTGAAGTGGGCTACTACGGATGAGCTTGTGTCCATTACAATTGGTCATACGCTTCTCGAAGTGAATCGTCAATCCGGTGCGCTTCGCATTTGCAATGAGAACCAGCCGAATGTGGAATTGGTTAGCCTGCAGCGCAACCGTGAATCCGTGGGTGACTATACAGCATTTGTTGCCTTGGACAAGGACGATCATATCTACGGACTCGGTGAGAAAACAGGATTCCTTGACAAGCGCGGCGAGCGCTATACGATGTGGAACTCTGACGTATATGCACCGCATGTGCCGGAAATGGAAGCTTTGTATCAATCCATTCCATTCCTAACAGTATTGAACCAAGGCAACAGCTATGGCTTGTTCTTGGATAATCCAGGAAAAACCGTATTCGACATGCGTACGTTTGCCGATATGGCGATGATGCAAACATGGACAGGCGAATTCGATTTGTATTGGATCGAAGGGCCATCGATGAAGGATGTTATTATCCGCTACGGTGATTTGACAGGACGTATGCCATTGCCGCCGAAATGGGCACTTGGCTATCACCAATCCCGTTACAGCTACATGGATGAGCAGGAAGTATTGAACTTGGCTCATACGTTCCGTGAGAAGGAAATCCCATGTGACGTTATCCATCTCGACATTCACTATATGAACGGATATCGTGTCTTCACATTCGATGAGAATCGTTTCCCGAATCCGAAGGACATGATGGATCAGCTCAAGGAGCTTGGCTTCCACATCGTGCCGATCGTCGATCCAGGCGTGAAGAAGGATCCGTTGTACGCGGTATATATGGAAGGTGTCGACAACGACTATTATTGTAAGACAGCGGAAGGCGAAATCTACACAGGGCCAGTATGGCCTGGAGAGAGTGCATTCCCAGACTTCACGGAATCACGCGTGCGTGACTGGTGGAAGGAGAAGCAGAGCTTCTATACCGAACTCGGCATCGATGGCATCTGGAACGACATGAACGAGCCAGCAATCTTCAATGAAACGAAGACGATGGACGTGAACGTCATTCATAAAAATGAAGGCGACCGAAAGACGCATGGTGAAATTCACAATCTGTACGGCATGTTCATGTCCCAAGCAAGCTACGAAGGCTTAAAGGCGTTGCTTGAAGGCAAGCGTCCGTTCGTCTTGACACGTGCAGGCTACAGCGGTGTGCAGCGCTATGCAGCCGTATGGACAGGCGACAACCGCAGCTTCTGGGAGCATATGTCTATGGCAATGCCAATGGTATTGAACCTGGGTGTATCCGGTGTTCCGTTTGCAGGTCCAGATATCGGTGGATTTGCACACCATACTAGCGGCGAATTGCTTGCTCGCTGGACGCAAATGGGCGTATTCTTCCCATATGTCCGCAACCATAGTGCGATCGATATGCTTCGTCAGGAGCCATGGTCGTTCGGTGAAGAAATCGAGAAGATCTGCCAGCAGTACATTTCGATGCGTTATGAATGGATGCCTTACCTGTATCACTGGTTCTATGAAGCTTCAACAACAGGGCTTCCATTCATGCGTCCGCTTGTATTGGAATACCCGACAGATCCTGAAGTATACAACCTGTGTGATCAGTTCTTGGTCGGCGATTCGGTTATTATCGCACCGATTTATCGCCCGAATACGCAATATCGTTCCGTATACTTGCCAGAAGGCGAGTGGGTGGACTACTGGAGCGGGGAACGCTTTGCAGGCAAGCAGCATATTCATGTGCATGCACCGCTTGAGAAGCTTCCGATCTTCGTTCGCTCAGGAGCTATTCTGTTGCAAGGGCCGGTACGTCAGCATGCAGGCGAGAAGGCTGCAGAAGAGTATGTGGCGGCAGTGGCTTACTTGCAAGGTGCAGGCCATACTTCTCAATTGGAGTGGTATGAGGATGACGGCTTGACGTTCGAATACGAGAACGGCAAATGGAACAAAATGCTGATCCAAGTGACAGAGTTCGAACAGTCAATTCTGTTGTCTGCGGAATATACAACACGTGGCTATGAGTCCGAGCGTGACAGCATCTGTTTCCGTCTGATCGGTCTTGCATCTGCTCCGAAGAGCGTTGGCGAACTCGGCGAATCCGTATCTGCTGAGCAGTTGGCTAAGCAAGCGTCTGGTTGGAGCTATGATGCAGCACGTCAGGAGCTTCGTGTGAAGCTTCCAGAGAGCGCGGCTCGTATCGAATTGAATGTAACAATGTAATTGCTATAATTGCTACAAGAATAGGAGCGGGTATTTATCTCATCATGGGGTAAATACTTGCTCTTTTTTTGTAGGCAAACGATCGCCTCTTCACTTGGACAATGAATTTGTGCTCCGTATCCACAGTGAACTTGTTCCTTCATAAGTACTAGTATTATTGCTTTCCCCATTCAATAATGATCAGGTGTCGAACACGCTGACAACTTTAATTCTTCCTTCTATAATAAGTCGAACTGTAATCGGATGTTCATATTCGGTTCATGAAGCCTATCTACAATAAGAACATGTTCACAGAGAAGTTCGGTTAGAGCTTGACTCGGAATACCGAAGCAGAAGAGGCTTGCTATGCGGTAGGTCGCTGCCTTTGAACTTGAATTCTGTAGTAGATAGGAGTGAATGAGAGATGTTCTTGGCGATTCGAGAAATGAAGCATGCCAAATCGAGATTTATGCTCATCGGACTCATTATGGTGCTGGTTGCCTGTTTGACGTTTATCGTATCAGGGCTTGCAAATGGTCTATCAGCTGCAACAACGTCAGCCATTAAGGAAATGAATGCAGACTATCTTGTCTTCCAAGCAGATAGCGATAATAAATTGAATCGTTCCTCGCTGAAAGAAGAGAAGCTTGATGAGATCAGAGCACAAGAGGGAGTAACGGCTGCAGCTCCACTTATTCAGACGATGCTAACAGTGGCGTCAGAGCAGGCGGACAAAAAAGTTGATGTAACCCTGTTCGCAATTGAACACAACAGCATCCTTATGCCGAAGGTTACGGAAGGAAGATCATTGTCCGGAAGCGGGAACCATGAGGTTGTAGTGGATGCGTCGCTTAAGACGAAGGGTGTCAAGCTGGGAGATACGCTTCATATTAAAGATACTGACGCAGTTTTGAATGTAGTAGGTTTTGCGGAGCATCAGTCGATAAGTCATATGCCGGTCGTCTTTATGGACATGGAGGGATTGAAGTCGCTTATGACTTCCCTTGACCAGCGAATGCCGCATCTAAATGCAGTAGCGGTTACTGGAGATGAAGCAATCAAACAGACTCTTGCTGATAAAGTAGAAGGAATTCAGCTCGTGACGAAGCAGGAAGCGCTGAAGGGGATTCCAGGATATAAGGAAGAACAGAGCTCGCTTTCCATGATGCTGTCCTTCTTAGTAGTGATAGCAGCGTTTGTTCAGGCCGTGTTCTTCTATGTTATTACGTTGCAAAAAACGAATCAGTTCGGCGTTCTTAAGGCGATTGGGGCGAGCACCTCTTACCTGGCTACCAATCTAATAGGTCAAGTGGCACTGCTTGCGATTGTATCGGTTGCGCTCAGTATTGGGTTAACCTTCGGGATGACCTCTATGTTCCCGGATACGATGCCGTTTGAATTGGGAGTAGGTGTACTTGCGCCATACTCGGCACTGCTTATCGGGGTCTCCATCGTAGGCGCGTTATTGTCACTTCGTCGAATTGCGAAGGTAGATGCCATAGAAGCGATTGGGAGGGTGGAGTAGATGACAGATATACTCGTAATGGATCAAGTATGCAAAAGCTATGGGGAAGGGGACACTGTAGTAACGGCTCTTAACCAAGTATCGCTTCGTGTGGGCAAAGGTGAGTTTGTTGCGGTTGTAGGCCCATCGGGCTCGGGGAAAAGTACGTTCCTCTCCATTGCAGGTGCACTGCTTACTCCAACGAGCGGCCGCGTTATGATTGGAGGCACGGATGTTACTGCTGTATCTCCGGGAAAGCTTAATCGTGTTCGGTTAGAGCATATCGGGTTTGTGTTTCAATCCTCTAATCTAGTGCCTTATCTAACGGTAATTGACCAACTACGTCTAGTGGCGAAGCTGGCGAAATGCAGTGACCAGATTGCGAATGATAGAGCGGTGGAACTGCTGAAAGAAGTGGATATGGTGCATCGCATGCATCACTATCCGGATAAGTTGTCTGGCGGAGAGCGGCAGCGTGTTGCGATCGCACGAGCGATGATGAATGACGCTAATCTTATACTAGCAGATGAACCAACAGCGAGCCTTGATTCCAAGCGGGGCAGAGCAGTAGTGGAGATGCTCGCTGCCGAAGTGAAATCTAGACAAAAAGCTGCTGTCATGGTCACCCACGATGAACGTGTGCTCGACTTATGTGATCGGATCGTTACGATTAAGGACGGTGTTTTGATTTCCGGAGACGGAGAGCATTCTCATAATACAGTGAACCAAACAGACAGAATGACAGCGCCTACTAGGTAATAAGGATGAAGGGCGGCATATTATATACCGCTCTTCATCACTTTATATCAAATGTAATTTTTTTCTTGTTGCAAGTATGGGGGGATATATGATAAATTATTTCTTGTCACTTCGACACGAAACTTGTTGAAAGAAACAACAAAAACAACTTCAAAAAAAGTTGTTGACAAGAAAATGTCGATTGGATATAATAATTAAGCGCTGATGACACAAGACATTAGCTGCTTAAATAGAAATACAAGTTCTTTGAAAACTGAACAACGAGCAACGTTTGTGAATGAGGTAGCAATACCTCGTCAAAAGATATGAGCAGTTCAAACTTAACTTTAACGGAGAGTTTGATCCTGGCTCAGGACGAACGCTGGCGG
>NZ_JAMAVT010000035.1:0-22458 GCF_023713665.1 Paenibacillus sp. MER 180
TTCACGGGAGAGAGTTTCCGCTTCAAGCAAGCGATGGAACGGGTTCCTTTGTAGCTTTGCAGGTGGATGGCAAGTGCTTTGGCATTTTTGGCTGCAAAATTGAGCATTTTTCACTTGCAAAAAACAATCCTTAGCTGCATTTATATCCGATATTCGATCCCCTACTACTGCACCATGAGTAATGCCATACTTATCTATAATCATCGTCACCAAATCTGATTTATTCAATTTCACGATATTTATCAATAGGAGTTTCTTTTTCCCATTTATTTAGTGACTTCAGATGATTAAAGGTATCTTCGAGTGAACTTTCTAAAATCTTATCGGTTTGAAAAAGTGTGCCATCCATATCAAAGATGAAGGATTGAATCATTGACTTCTACTCCTTTTCTTGTCCCCTACAAAAAAATTTTCCCACGATGCCATCTCAAATACAAATTACCTTTGACATTCTTTACTATCAAGTCTTCTTTTTCTTATTATCCTTCTCATTTCCTCGCTTAAAATTTCCAGTTGCTTTTGCCATTATTAATTGAACTTCTTTATGATCTTTATTTGCGATTTTTTGTAAAAACCTTTCACTTTCCTTCCCGGCAAGAATGGTTACTTGTTTGCCCTTCCAGTAAATGATTGTTTTATTATCTTTCGTTTGTCTATAAGTAAACACTTCTTCACTAAGTTTATCTCGCTTATCAATGTTACTAATAGAGATCACTTCCAATCCGTTGACGACAAGACCCAGCCTTAGATAGTCTTATCTTAGACTGGGTTGTGTGTTCATTAATATAAGGCATTTACATACTCTTTCCATTCCATATACAAATCTTCAATAGATTTATTTAATATGTTTTCAATCTCATCAGGTTCTCTGATTATTCTATTGAACTTGTCTTTTCCATACTTCTCATAAATGAATTGTACGATTAGACCAGAAAAGTAATATGCTTGCCCACCCGCCTCATCAAAATACGTCTGACTCTTTAAAAATTTACTTATATCAGGGGCAGATATATGGACATATCTTTCGCTCTTTATTTCAGCTTCCAATTGTTTTGAGACATAGTACGCTGTACCTTCGTCCAACCACTTCATATTCCCGATCTCTTGATTAATTTGTTGAATAATCGCATGAACATATTCATGGATGATTTGAAATGTGTACTCATTGCGAACATCGATTCTACTTAAGTCATTTGGTGTATAGACCTTTATTATCTTATCTCTAGCATCATATGTTCCTTCGGTGTCTCGGCCAATCATCTGGCGAAACTGGTCTTTATCCGTATAAATATGAATAATTGCTTTTTGAGAGGGTGAGACTTGGAACATATCAGTAATCCGTTTATATTGATTTTCGAACTCACTTGATATTATTTCCACCATGTCATTAATATCCTGGTCTGTTTTTCGAACGTAAATCTTAGCATGCTCAGTTTCTTGAGCAAGTGCTAGTTCCTTAGGATAAGTAATTGCTTGCAATGAACAAGAACTCATGAGCATAACCATTAGTGTAATGATTATGATCTTTTTCATATTTCGTCCCCCACTCTAGAGATCAAATTATTTCGTTTCGGTCTTCGGTTTGCGCTGATTTCCTATAGTGTTTATGTAAGATAATAAGGCCGTAACATAGATAACATGATATCTGATGTCAGCTGCCTTATTTGAGACTCATTCAAGATCTTTCAAGTTGCTTTAAGTAATAAATGATCCCTGCTCGATCAACGTTTGAAAATTGTAATGGGTTGCTATTGATTAATTCTGATAGCTCCTTTATGGTTATCCATTTAATATCTGTCGTATCATCCCCGCTCTGTACTATCTCTCCTTCCGCTTTACATCTAAAATAATACCCTACTGAATCAATTGGCCCTCTTATTGTTTGATATGCTCCAAAGGGTTTCATACATTCAACTTCAAATTCTGGATCTATTCCACTTGTATCAATCCTTGTGTCTTCTCCCTCAATTTCTGTTACTTCCAGTCCGGTCTCTTCCCTTACTTCTCTTCTCAATGCTTGGGTCAATGATTCATATGGTTCAATTCGTCCTCCAGGTAATTCAATCTTCAATGGTTCGTTGGGTTTATTTCTTGTCTGAATTACAATTTGTCTTTCATTATTAAAGTCTCTTTCAATTATCGCTCTGGAGTTAACAAAGAACATATAATCAGTCCCTTTCAACAATTTGTATTTCAAAAAAAAGTGAGAATTTCTTCTCTCTTTCCTCAGGAAGATAACTAAGCCTCATTAAATTGGTTCAATTTCACAACAAATTCACGTATTTGTAAGCACGAATCGGATTCACTGGTCAAAACAGTCTTTGCTTAATAAGAGCGGAATCTTTCTCCGAAAGCCTTTGCCTTGCTTCTTCCACCAGTTTAGATGTTTTCTGTTAAGCCGACGAACGGCGATCTATCAATCTCATTATCGTCGATACCCTATCAAGACTTCCGAACATTCGCAAGTCTACTTCTTTATGATAATTCCACTCAAACCTCCTTCTCACATCAACTATCGAAATTTAGTAAACAATTTTCATAATTTTCGGATATTTAGAAAATTATTTTCTAAAAGCGTTTACAAAGTATTTTTTATTTGTTAGCCTAAAGGCATCAGAGGAATTCATCTTACGAGTAAAGGAGCGAAACGTACATGAATCAGTATGACGTTGTTGTAATGGGCGGGGGCATCGCTGGGGCTATGGCGGCCATCGCCGCATCCAAGACTGGGGCGAAGACGCTTATTGTCGAGTCTCATGGTTTTCTTGGCGGCACACTGACCGCTAACGGCGTCGGCCCAATGATGACTTTCCATGCTGGCGAGAAGCAGGTCATTCAGGGCTTCACCGGGCATCTGATCGAGCGGCTGAAGCGGTTGGGCAAATCCCCGGGACATATTTTCGACACGGTCGGATTTACCTATTCTGTTACCCCGTTTGACGCCGAAGCGATGAAGCATGAGCTGGAGCTGATGGTCACGGAAGCGGACGGTGATATTTTGTACCATACGATGCTGGCAGGCGTTTATACGGAAAATGGCCGCATCACGGGCATACAGGTCTGCAATAAATCCGGGCTCAGCGACATCCATGCCTCCGTCTTCATTGACGCAACGGGTGATGGCGACCTCTCGGCCCTTGCCGGAGTCGAATACTCCAAAGGACGCGAATCCGACGGAGCAACGCAGCCGATGACCCTGAAAATGAAAATGTACAACGTCGATATCCCAAGGGTCAAGGAATATATTCACAGTCATCCGGAAGACTTCCCACTGTATAACGGGGATACCTCCATTATTGAGAAGTCCCCACGTCTGTCGGTTGGCGGCTTTGACAGCCTGTTCAGAATAGCCAAGGAGCAGGGTGAAATCTCCATTCCGCGTGAAAATATTTTATTCTTTGAGACTAATAACCCGGGCGAAGTCATCCTCAACACAACACGGATTATCGGTTATGACGCAACCGACGCGCACAGTCTCAGTCAGGCTGAAATAGAAGGTCGCAAGCAGTGCCGTGAGTTGGAGTTGTTCGTCCGCAAATACATACCGGGATTCGAGCATGCGGTTGTCGAGTCCACAGGACCAAGCATCGGTGTTCGTGGCTCGCGTCAAATCAAAGGCATCTATACGCTGACGGCCGAGGATATTTTGCAGCAGCGCCTGTTCGACGATACGATCGCCCATTCTGGTTATCCGATCGACATCCATAGCCCGGACGGCGAGGGCACCAAGCATCAGAAACTGGAATGGGGCGGCGTATATAGCATTCCTTATTCCTGCATGATTACCGCCTCCGTACATAACCTGATCGTTATCGGCCGCTGCATCTCGGCAACTTTTGAAGCGCAAGCGGCGATGAGAACCACTCCGACGACCGGAGCCATCGGTCATGGCGGCGGGATTGCCGCTGCACTCGCGGCGTTAGAGGGCAAGAACGTACAAGACATCGACATCAAGAAAGTGCAGACGATTCTCAAAGAGCAAGGGGCTTATCTAGAAATTTAGTTCAACTTATTTCACCCATTTGGAGAGGGGAAATTCAGATGACAACTACAATGTGGTTCCAAGCAATCGGTATTCTGCTCGTATTTCTGGTGTTTGTAGGGCTAATGATGACGCGCAAGCTTCCAACTATACTGGCGCTGCCCTGCATGGCGATTCTGTTCGCCATTATCGCAGGCGTACCGCTGTTATCAAGTGATCCAGAGTCAGCAACCATCGCCAAGACGATTCTGGCCGGAGGCTCGATGAAACTATCTGGCGCCATTGCTGGACTCATCTTCGGTGCCTGGTTCGGCCAAATTCTGAACAAAGTCGGCATCACCAAATCCATTATTCGCAAGGCGGCTGAGTTGGCCGGAGATAAACCTGTACTTATAGCTATTCTATTTTTCATTACCGCATCCATTATTTTTTCAGCAGCAGGAGGACTGGGCATGGTCATCCTCGTCGGCACGATCGTCATTCCGATTATGCTGACGGCAGGCATTTCCCAATTCGTCGCTTCCATCGTTGTTCTACTTGCCGTTGGCGTCGGATCCCTGTTCAACGTGTCCAACTGGGCTGTATATGTCGATGTGCTTGGTCTTTCCGTTGACCAAATCGCCAACTACACATTGGTTGTGGCTTCCCCATTGATCCTCATTGCCCTGACCATGATCGTGTTCTATATCCGGAAAGATGGCAAAGGCCGCAAAGCTTGGACAATGCCAGCTGCAACACCTGGCGGCGGTGACAAAAAGGTGCCTGCGATTGCCCTGATTAGCCCGCTCGTACCGGTACTGCTCGTCTTTATCTTCAAGATCGATATCGTTCCGGCCGTTATTGCCGGTGCGATCGTCACGATCCTGCTCACCTGGCCAAAGCGTCCAGTCCATATCCTCTCCAGTGCCCTAGTGGAAGGAATTCAAGACGTTGCTGGCGCAATGGGACTCATGATCGGGATCGGCATTCTGCTCAGTTCCGTTATGTCGCCGCAAGTATCGGCGGTCATCTCGCCGCTGATCGAGTCCGTGCTGCCGAATACCCCACTAATGTTTATCCTGTTCTTCACGATTCTGTCGCCGCTGGCCATCTACCGCGGACCGCTGAACGTATGGGGCCTTGGCAGCGGCATCGCCGCCCTGTTCGTATCCGCAGGTATGACTCCGGTAGCTGCAATGCTTGCCCTGCGCGCTGTCAGCAACGTGCAATCCGTCTCCGACCCTACGAACTCGCATAACGTATGGGTAGCTGACTTCACGAAGAGCGACATTAACGAGATTCTGAAGAAGACACTGCCATGGACAATGGTATCCGTCTTGATCGCCGTCATCATTGGATCATTTATGGTGTTTTAAGCCCGGGTGAATTCAAGATTCGATGTCGAATAACTACATGATTAACTTCGTCCTCAAAAGTGGGCTTTTTGAATTACCTTTATAGATAAAACCGGGTACAAGGGCCCTGCGAAGAACCCTCGAGGCTCGAGCAGAAGGTCCTTGACCCGCCAACTGGAGGAGAACATGATGGGGAGAACGAAAGTAAGGGTCGGCATTGACGTCGGCGGTACGTTTACCGATGCGGCACTAATTGACAATGAAACATTTGAAGTCATTGAGAAAATGAAAATCCCAACCACCCACCATGACCCGGACGGCGTGGCCAAAGGGATTGTACAAATACTGAAGCGAATTCTGGACAGCAGAGGAATTCAGCCTGAAGACGTTACCTTCATCGCCCACGGAACAACACAGGCTACCAACGCTCTGCTCGAAGGAGACGTAGCACGTATCGGCATCATCGGTATGGGCTCGGGCATCGACGGGCTCAGCGCCCGCTCCGAGTCCAATCCGGGCGATATCGAGCTGGCTCCGGGCAAATTCCTGCACACATTTCATACGTATCTGGATTCCAAAAATATGACAGATGAGCAGATCAACAATGCCATCGACGAGTTGGCGGCTCAGGGCGCCGAGGTGATCGTCGCCTCCGAAGCGTATAGCGTAGATGATCCAACCAATGAGCTGCGTGTCGTTGATCTTGCCAACCGCAAGGGTCTCTACGCTACGGGCGGACATGAGATCAGCCAGCTCTACGGTTTGAAGACACGGACAAGAACAGCTGTCATTAACGCCTCCCTCATTCCGAAAATGATGGAGACCGCCAATATGACCGAAAAGTCCGTCAAGGATGCCAACATCCAGTCCCAACTCATGATTATGCGCTGCGATGGCGGTGTCATGAGCATTGACGAGGTTCGCAAGCGTCCGATTCTAACGATGCTATCCGGTCTTGCCGCAGGTGTTGCCGGGGCGTTGATGTACGAGAAGATTTCCGACGGAATCTTCTTCGAGGTCGGCGGAACCAGTGTCGACATCTCCGTGATCAAGAACGGCAAGGTAATGATCAAGAATGCTGAGGTTGGCGGCCACCGCACCTACCTGCAATCCTTGGATGTGCGCACGCTTGGCATCGCCGGCGGCAGCATGATCAAGGTGGCAGGTGGCAGAATTACCGATGTTGGACCGCGCAGCGCACATATCGCTGGTAAAGAGTACGAAGCCTTCACCCCGACAGAGAACATCGTCGATCCGAAGGTGAAATTCATCAGTCCCCGCGCGGGCGACCCTGCCGAATATGTCATCTGCGAATGCGCCGGAGGCAAAGAATTCTCGTATACACTAGCCGGAGCGGCCAACATTCTGAATTATATTCCCGAGGGCGATTATGCCAGAGGAAACAAGGAAGCAGCGCTGAAATCATGGAAGGCGCTGGCCGATCATGTTGGACTAAGCGTAGAGGAAGCCGCTAGACAGGTTATGAATATTGCCATCGATAAGACGATGAAGACCGTCAACGAGATGATCGAGGACTATGAACTCGACCGCAGCTTCGTCACGCTGGTTGGCGGCGGCGGCAGCGGTGCGGTGCTCGTCCCGGCAATGGCGGAGCGTGAAGGCTTCAAATCGCAAATCGCCAACAATGCGCCCTATGTCTCCACGATCGGCGTAGCGCTGGCTATGGTCAAAGAACAGCTTGAGCGGACGGTCGTCAATCCTACCGAAGAGGATATCAAGCGCATTCGCGCCGACATCATCGAGCGTATCGTACAGTCCGGTGCTTCTGAGGAGACAGTCGAAGTCAGCATCGAGATCGACAGCCAGAAGAATATTCTCCGCGCCATGGCGACTGGCTCCACCGAGCTGCGCTCCAAGGATCTGACACAGGAAGCAATGTCGGTGGAAGATATGAGAGACGTTGCTGCCAGCTCCATCGACCAGCCCCTAGAATCAACGACACTCGCCGCACAGACCGGGCGATGGAGCCTATTCGTTAGCGAGAACGTGAAGAAATCTTTTTTTGGCTTGTTCAAAAAGAAATCCAGCTCTGTCAGCGTTCTTGACCGTGAAGGCGTCGTCCGCTTCAAGAAGAGCAATGTGCACTATACGAAGCTGAACAAATCCGCGCCGGAAGCGCTAAGCTCATTCTTGGACGATAACACCATTTATTCCGATGCCAATGCCACGATACCGAAGGTGTTTGTCTTTTATAAGGAGAAGATGCTGGACTTAACCGGCATGCAGACCAAAGAGCAGCTGCTGTCCATCCTTGAAATTGAAACCGAAATGCTCGCAACTGAGGATGAATTGCTGGTTGTGGCTTATCAGTAATAGAAATCCGCCTTGTATTCTATCGAAACTGCAGAGCGTTAAGGAGGCGTCCGAATGCTGGTACAACCCCTTTTGCCGAACTCACTGTCCGGTCTGTCCGGTCTGTCCGATGAAATCTTAGGTTGTATGGAGCTGTGCCAGGATCCATTGTTTCATAAAATACCGCCGGAGAAAATTCTGTATTACGTTCATGAGTCGCTTCAAGCCGGACGCTTGGCGGCTACGACGTACAAAGGCCTCGGCATTCGCCGCATGTGCAGGGATGCCGGACTTCGTTATGAGATCACGGAGGCTTCTGGCAAATTTCATAACGTCTCCTTTCGCGCACAGATCGATTTCTCCAAGACAACGCCGGAAATTATACTATACGCCTCCTCGCTCAAGGGAATGCGGACGGTATGCCAAGAGGTCCTAGGCGAGAGGTTATGTGGCAGCGCAGCGGATCTCGACCTTCTAGTCGATATTCATCTGGCTCATGAGTTCTATCACTGGCTGGAGTATCGGGAGAAGATTTTTACGAATGAAAAGCTTGAGCGGATTGAGGTTTTTAGGTTAGGGCCATATACGAGGAAATCAAGCGTAGTGCAGTGCTGTGAGATTGCTGCGCATGCCTTCTGCAAAGAGCTGCTGGGACTTCCCTTCCTCCCCAATTTGCTGGACTATGCCTATTTGATCGGGGAGCAACAGCTTGCGAAGGGAGATTTTATGGAACAGATCGAAACTTGCAAATTATGGATAGGGCGAACTCTCAATACCTCACTCAGTATGATATAATGGGAAAAGCTATTGCCAGACACGCACCGGAGTAGTCATTTCCAGCGTTAGATCAGGAGGAGGTATCATGTCTTCACAGGTTCCGGCCGTCATCGCCAAAATCGTATCCCAATCACAAAAATTAACATATGGTGAGAATCAGATCGCCAATTTCGTCATACACAATCCGGATTTTATTACGCGCAACACGATTACGGCCATTGCCAATGAAATCGGCGTATCGGAGACAAGTATCAACCGTTTCTGTAAAAAGGTCGGATTCAAGGGCTTCAACGATTTCAAAATCGCCTTCGCCCAAGACGCCTTCTATCGGGATATGCAGGCTAAGAAAAAAGAGAGACGAGAAATCAATCCGATCGATGCGCTTGCACTCGATTATAATGAACTGATTGTCAATACATCAGCGCTTGTCACCGAGGAACAGCTCCGCCAAGTGGTAGACATTCTGAAGGGAGCACGGCGCATCTATATAATCGGCATGTTCGATTCTTATCTGGCCGCTATCGCCTTGAAGAATCGCTTGTCCATCATCGGCATCATGGCCGAAGCGATCAATGACAGCCGCGCCATGAAAATCGCCGCCGCACAATGCAGCAAAGAGGACGCTGTTGTGGCATTCTCCCGCTCCGGCTCGACGAAGGAAATCGTGGAGACGGTTGCGATCGCACAAGTTCACCAGGTCAAGACGGTTGCGATCACCTGTTACGATTCGTCACCCATTACGGAGAATGCGGACTTGAACATCATCGTGCCGGATAAGATATCGGTCAATAACAGCGCGCTGATGTCCAACCACATCACGTTCCTGTTCGTCGTCGATTTGATCATGAGCATCTTCATTTCATCGGACAAGGCTTACCTGAAGAAGAAGCTTGACAGTGAGGCCGTTCTGGCCAGCGATCAGGCGATGACCAACTATTATTTATGAACATTACAAAGTTCCTAAAGCGTTCTTTCCATCACGGAAGGGGCGCTTTTGTCATGACCACACTTGCGGGCAAAAACCTTTTTGGTCAAATCCATATATATGTGAAAGTTCCCCCGTTACCGCTCACTTCCACTCATCCGGCATCAATGCCGCATAATGCGGGTGCAGATAACGGTCATCGATCAGCAGTAATTGTCCCTGATCCGTCTCTGTACGGATCAGCCGCCCGCCGGCCTGCAGTACCTTGTTCATACCCGGATATACGTAGGCATAGTCAAAACCGTTCTTGCCCTGCGAGTTGAAGTAGTCGCGGATGATATCACGCTCCAGGCCGATCTGCGGCAGTCCAACACCAACGATGGCAACGCCGGTCAAGCGATCCCCCACTAGATCGATCCCCTCGGAGAAAATTCCGCCCATTACCGCAAAACCGATCAATGTCCCTTCATTTCCAGCATCGAAGGCTGACAGGAAACTTTCCCGCTCCTCCTCCGCCATATCCCCCCGCTGTAGCAACAGCCGCAAGTTTGCATCTTCTGCATGAGCAGCAGCAAAAGCTTCATAGACGAGATTCATATAAACATAAGAAGGAAAAAAGAATAAATAGTTTCCGGGACGGTCGGTAATCATCTGCCCCAAGCGTCTCGCCAGCTCAAGCTTGGTTCCCTCGCGATCGTGATAACGCGTCGACAACGGCTCGATCTGAACCGCGAGCTGCTCGCGGGAGAAAGGAGACGGCAGCGATAATGTATAATCCTCCTCTGGACTTGCCCCCAGCATGTCCCGAAAATAGGACATTGGCGTAAGGGTAGCCGAGAAGAAAATATGCGAGCGGAAGCCCTTGCCCATTTCCCGCAGCAGATGAGAAGGATCGAGACAGAACAGCTTCATGGATACCTCTCTCGAAGAAATCTCGGCATAGGTTACATATCTTTCGTCATATAGTTTGCTGATCTTCACAAAATTCTGGGTCGCAAAATAAACCTGCAGCAAAAATTGCGACTGCTCTGTATCCTGACGGGAGCCAAGCTCCTCTTCTGCTGCGAGGATCAATGCCTCGGCCCGTTCAACCAGTTGTACAGGAACTTCCTGCGTAATTTGTGCGTTTCCGTCCGATTCTTTGCGCAGTTGTATAAAGAAGGAATTCACTGCCTTGGCCGCCTTGTGCACCTCAGCGTTAAGCTCTTTATATTCCCGCTGCAAGCTGAGAAAATCCCCTTTATTCAATGTGGCCGAATACATCTCTCGCGCCCGATCCACCAGATTATGCGCCTCGTCAATCAGAAGCGCCGTCCGGCTCTTCCGCTCGGCAAACATTCTTTTCAAAGAAATTCTAGGGTCGAAAATATAATTATAGTCGCAGATCACCGCATCCGCCACATAAGCGAGATCAAGCGAAAATTCGAATGGACAAACTCGGTGCTTGCGTGCATATTGCTCAATGATTTGCCGGGTGATAAGCAACTCATTAGTCAATATATCAAGTACAGCCTCATTAATCCGATCATAGTAGCCGTCCGCGAATGGGCAATCTTCCTTGCGGCAGCTCACCTGATCCTGAAAACAAATTTTCTCCTTGGCCGTAATAGTTACGGTATGCATCTGCAATCCTCGCGACTGCATCAGGGCGAACGTCTCCTCCGCTGCGGTACGGGTAGTCGTCTTAGCGGTCAAATAGAAAAACTGCTCAAGCTGTCCCGTCCCCATTGCCTTTATGGCGGGAAAAGTAGTCGAGATCGTCTTTCCGATCCCTGTGGGAGCTTTCGCAAATAATTTCACTCCCTCTTCGATCACTTTATAGACCGCTCCCGCTAATTTACGCTGTCCAGCCCGATAATTGCTGAAAGGGAAATCCAGCCCGCTGATGCTTCTGTCTCGTGATATCCGGTGATCGCGAAGCATCCGTGCATAAGGAGCGTAATTCTCCACCACATCCCGTACAAATAACTCCAAATCCGCAAAAACTACTTCCTGCTGAAACCGTCTTTGTTCGCCCGTTACGACTTGTACGTAGGTCAATTGGATTTTCATTCGAGCATTTCCATGCTCTCTGGTGTACATATAGGCATAGCATTTAGCTTGAGCCCAATGAACCGGATAGGTATCCTCCAGTGACTGTGGGATCTCGCCAGAAGTCGACTTAATCTCATCGATGACGACAGTTCCCTCATCTTCCACCAACAACCCATCGCAACGCCCGTCTATGACAAACAACAGATCCCCGCAAGGAATCTCTGCCGATAAATATACTTCTTTCTGATCCGCCTCACCGTAAGTTCGCTGCACCTGCTGATGCGCTTTGGTTCCCTCCGTCAGGGCCGTTCCCGTCCTGAAACCGCTATCCAAATCCCCGCTGCGGTACACGTACTCAACCAAAGGCCTCACAGCGATTTTCACTTGATCCTTCATCGCTTCACCCGCTGACTTTCGCTATAGAACATTTGTTCCATAGTATACCATAAAACGGTTAGTTCTCCTTACTTTTAATGAACCTTTTTCAACAAATCCTTTCTTCACAAAAACAACAGCGCCCTTGCATTCATTATGAACGCAAGGACGCTGTCAACTCGTTAATCACGAAGTTCGATTTTTACGAAGTTCGATTTTTACGAAGTTCGATTTTTAGAGGCTTTTGCATCTGCACCAGCGCCTGTTTCTGCCGCAAATTCCGTATCAACATTTGGAACACCTAATTTCTTTTTTACCTGCTTGGAATTATGCTTCGCATCATTCTTCTTGTTCATCACATAACACCTCCTCATGTCATGAGAACCCGTAATTATCTGAGCGGTTTGAGAAAACCCAGTTTCCTCAAGTAGTATTATGTAATGAGCAGCTTCACCCTATGCGTTGTTCATGCGAGCAGCACGTCTATGGTATAGCCCGATGCATGAATATGATGCTACCTTTAACGATTTCTACCTACACTTTCAACTTCTAATGTACTGTTTGGTTGTTTTGATTGTCTAACAAGTTTTCCTCCTACAAAGTATCTACCGTATTCCTTTATTGTTTTTTCGATTTCTATTTCAGTTGGAATCTCTCTTATTCTCCAAGTTAAAAAATAGGCTTCTACTTTGCCCCCATAGAAAACCCAAGAAAAAAACCTCTTCGCAAATTTATGTGCTCCCTTAGCTCTAAATCTATTCATTGATTCCCTATCTCTCCAAATTGTAACCGTTTGACCAATTCCCCCCTGCAATTGCCCTGAAAGTTTCGCATATATTAGGTTTTCATTCTTGGTGAGTTGTTTCTTTACAAATTCATTTACAATACCATTTATTATTATTCTGATAAAATCAAATTTCTCTCCACGAGTTACTGAGATAATTGCATTTTCAGGCAAATCTGTGTCGCTTTCACCTAATGTAAATGTGGCTCCGTATTTATTGTTTGGATCTGGATGCTTTCCCCACACCTTCATAAAAAGCCCCTCCAATTATACTTTTAGGACTTTCGCCTAACTTTTTGTATTCAGAAACGCCCCAACTTAGATTGCTCTTATCTAAGGCTGGGGCGTTTATCGCCTGAGCCTCTTCCATGGTAATACATCTGACAACCAAGAGGCGGTAGAACTGATGCATGAATACTTTGTTAGCAGATGTCCCCGACTTATTCGGTTCATACCACTTCTGTCCTTCTTCCATGTTTGATACCCGAACTTGAGTAGTCATTTCAAAAATCATTGTTATCCCACAACAAATTAACGCTTGAATTATCAAGGACTCGTTACGTTACCGTCAGCTAGTGCGCCTGCTCGCTCTGTTGCAGCATTTCTGCCAAGTAAGGGTTCAAGAATACGCCCGAAGGATCAAGCTCTTGACGAAGGCGAAGAAATGCATCCCACTTCGGATATATCGTACGCAGCTGCTCTGCGCGCATCGTGTGCATCTTTCCCCAGTGTGGTCTCCCGCCATTCCGTCTACAGATCTCCTCTACTTTGGCAAAATAGTCGGCATACTTCATCCCACGGTACATATGTACAGCGATATAGCCAGAATCACGTCCATTCGCCGGACTGAGCCATATATCGTCTCCCTGAACATAACGGCATTCGATTGGAAAATGAACAGCAAATTGATCCCGATCTACTGCATCGCGTATTTCCTCAAGTACAGTTCGCATGCTGTCTGCCGGTACACTGTACTCCATTTCATTAAATCGAACCAGCCGCGGCGTCGCGAAAATAAGGTGACTATGCCCCACTTCCTGCACATCCGGTACGCTTGTTGCTGATAATCGGCTTATTGGCTTGCAAAGGCGCGGAATGAAACGACAGCACTCCGACAATAACCAGAATAGCGCATTCTCCAGCAGCATGACTTTCCAGTAACTCCAGCGGCTTGGCGTTCCGGGAACCTCATCCGTCATATTGGTCAGTTTTACTTGAGCGATATCCGTATAAGGAAACCAAAAAAATTCGAAATGACGGTTTTCCTTTTTGAATAGATCAAGCTGTTCAAGGCATTGGGAGAATGGCATTTTGCTGCTTGCATAGCGGAGAGCGTACGAATGTACAACACGAAGCTTTACCTTAACGATAATCCCGAACATCCCTAGCGACACCTGCATCGCCCGAAAAAGTTCTTCATCCTGCTGGGCTGAACATTCGAGGATTTCCCCTGCTGCTGTCACTACCGTCAAACCTACCGCTTGCGTTGCGAGGCTCCCGAGCCGCTCCCCTGTCCCATGTGTTCCTGTACTGATCGCTCCTGCAATGGATTGCGCATTAATATCGCCCAGATTCTCTTGCGCGACCCCATAGGCATGCAATTCTTTCCCGAGACGATCCAACTTGGTTCCACCCCACACCTCGGCAATCCCCTTCTCCGAATTAACAGCAATCACACCCTGCAATTGATCCAGGGAGACCAATACATCATCGGTCTGGACGAGTCGGGTAAATGAATGTCCGGAGCCGACGACACGCAGCTTCCGTCCTTCGGCGGCATATTCCTTAACAATCCCGACCACCTCTTCTATGCTGGCCGGGTATACAATGCTTCTCGGCAATCCGCGTACGAGTCCTGACCAATTGTGCCATACTTTCGTATTGCGCTCCTTCAAATTTACAGAAAGCATAGTCCGTCCCCCCGATATGTCGTTGTCTTGCCAACGATACTGCCGTTCGAAATGTAGTAGAGATGTGCGAATCGCTCACATAACTCTCCTGCTTTGCTATGACGCATGAAGATCGGATCGCCGAGTTTCAGCTTTTCTAGCCCGTTGTAGCAGATAGGAGTCTGGACTTCGCCCGCCCCTTCCATCGTAAGAAGTGCCGTACCTTGCGGCAGGTATGGACGCGGCAGTTTGTCGCTGCCTGCAGAGCCCGAAGCCGTGTATCCGCCGCCTAAGCAAGTGTAGAGATCGCCGCGCGGCTGACGCACGATCTCAATCGCATACCCTGCGGCGGGCAGCAAGGTGAAGTCCCGGTAGTGGTCGAACAGACCGGGCGAATAGAACCCCGAGCCGGCTGTAACCTCGGTGACGGCCGGCTCACTGCTGCTTGTATGCAAGCTGCCCGTGCCGCCTGCATTCACGAACCGCAGCGGTGGAATGCCCATGCGCTCGATCGCCGCGACCAGCTCAGCTCTCCGGGCAGCGGCTTCACGGATTGAGCGGCGCTTGAGCAGCCGCACGATCGCGTTCTTCACCGCCTGCCCCGGCACGCGGTCGCCTAAGCCTGCGACCTGCGCTTCGTAGCCCATGAGCCCGTCGAGCACGACGTGCTTCGACTGCGTAATGCGCTCGATGAGGCCGAGCGCCGCAGCTGTAGAGCGTATAGGCGAGCGCCATACGCCGAAATGCAGCCACGGGACATCGATCGACATATCGATGTCCACACAGAGCGGCAGCCTCACGCCATATTTGGCGGCTGCCGCTTCCGCCTGCTCGACATGCGTCTCGCAGTCGACCATCAGCGTGATGCTGTGCCCTTCACGCTGATGCATGGCGACGGACTCCAGCAGTCGTGCGTCCGCCGCAGGGTATCCTAGCAGCAAGTTTGTGAATCCTTGCTGCGCGAGATAGAGTGCTTCGGGTACCGTGAAGCACATGATCCCTTGAAACTGCGCATTTGCCTGTAGAATGCGCCGAAGCACATCAACAGAGCGGATCGATTTGCTCGCAATGCGAACCTTTTTTCCATTCGCAAGGTGGAGAACGCTCTGAATATTCTGCTGCAACAGATCAAGATCAACGAAGGCAAAGGGCATCGGAAGTCCCGTGCAGACTTCTTTATAGTAACGATAATCACGCACTCTACTCGACCTCCTTTGTCTGGAAGATGTACGATTTCTTATATTATTATTTAAGGTTCTTTGCATTTATTATTTCTAGATTTTGAGGCCATTTCTTATACGAAAAGACCCAGCCTAAGATAGCTCGTATCTTAGGCTGGGTCTGCATTTTTCTACATCATATAAACTGAATACATAATGGGCTCCCTTTTTATGGATTAAAGAACGAGTTGGATTATACTACCCTTTTGCTTAACCCCATTACTCAGTCTGCATCATTTTTTAAGGCATAGTTCCCTGTCCACCTAAAGTTATTACCATAAGGTCCAGTTTTGTCTCAAGCGAAAATGTGAAATTGAAAACCGTCTTCATTTACGTAAAACAATATATGTTCTTATCATTGATTCTTGGCAAGAACATATATCGTGAAAATAAAAAAAGCCGCAACTAAGCGACTTTTAAGCATATACGTTATTCTCACCCGACAATAGTTAGTAATGTGGTTTTAAATAGTTGCAAAGGCGATCTTCATTTTGATATTCATCAACAATGATGATACTTAGCCATACGACCAAGATAATGTGTGCAGTCACCACTTCAAAATGCTCCTATTTATTACCGAAGGAGATTGGTTTTCGCCAGTTCGATGATTTCGTTGCCTTGCCCGTTCAAAACAGCTTTCAGCATCCACATCGTAAATCCGCGTGCCTGCTCGAAGTTGATCTTCGGCGGCATAGCCAGCTCCTGACGATTGACGACGACGTCCAGCACTACCGGACCGTTGTGTTCGAACGCTCGACGAACGGCGCTTTCCAAGTCGTTCGGATCCTCAACCCGGATTCCTTCGATTCCCATAGCTTGAGCCATTACCGCAAAGTTTGGGTTGTCGAGTTCCGTTCCGAATTCTAAAAAGCCGGCTGCTTTCATTTCCAATTCCACGAATCCAAGCGCACCATTATTAAAGACAACGATCTTGATCGGGAGCTTATGCTGACGAAGGGTCAATAGATCTCCGAGCAGCATGGTGAGTCCCCCGTCCCCCGACAGTGATACGACCTGGCGTCCCGGCTGTGCAACCTGCGCCCCAATCGCCTGAGGCATGGCGTTCGCCATTGTCCCATGGTTAAACGAGCCAATAAGCCTTCTTTTTCCATTCATGTTCAAGTATCGGGCTGCCCACACAGTCGGCGTCCCAACATCGCAAGTCAAAACGGCATCCTCATCTGCGAGATCGCTGATTACCTTCATGAGGAATTGCGGATGAATAGGCGCTCGGCCGGGATCTGCAAGTTTGTCCAGTTCCTCGCGGACTTTGGCATAATCTGCCGCAAAGTGCTGCAGATGATCAGGGGAGTGCGGTTCCTCTAACAGGGGTAACAGCATTTCGACCGTCGTCTTTACGTCTCCGCACACCCCGTATGCGAGTGTCGTTCGCCGGCCTAGTCGGGAGGAATCCAAATCAACCTGAAGGATGGTCGCTTCTTGCGGATAAAATTGCCGGTATGGAAAATCGGTACCCAGCATGAGTAAGACATCGCATTCCATTATGGCATGGTAGCCGGAAGAATAACCAATGAGGCCGGTTAATCCAACGGAATACGGGTTGTCGTATTCCAGATATTCTTTTCCTCGCAGCGCTATGACCATCGGGGATTGCAGCTTCTCGCACAGCTTCATGAGCGAAGCATGAGCTCCCGCGCAGCCGGCACCGCACAGCAAGGTGATCCTCTTGCCTTTGTTTAAGTAGTCGGCAAGCGTCATCAATTCGTCTGTAGAAGGGCAGACAATCGGCCGGGTGGAATGGATGACGCGTTCCGGAACGGGGCTTTCGTCGTATTCGAAAGCGGCTACATCACCCGGAAGAACTAAGACAGACACTCCCGACCTTGCCGTCGCGGTTTGCATCGCCATCGTAACCGCTCGGGGCATTTGCTTTGGTCCGGTTACGACTTCACAAAAGAAGCTGCATTCCTGAAACAACATGTCCGGACGGGTCTCTTGAAAGAAGCCGCTGCCGATTTCACTGCTCGGAATATGAGCGGCAATCGCAAGTACTGGCACCCTGTTTCGATGGCAATCGTATAATCCGTTAATGAGATGCAAATTACCTGGTCCGCTGCTACCCGCACATACGGCGATTCCTCCGCTGAGGGCGGCATCCGCGCCCGCTGCGAACGCTGCAACCTCTTCATGGCGAACATGGATCCATTCTATTTCTCCGGAACGACGGATCGCATCGAGCAAGGCATTGAGCGAATCGCCGATAATGCCGTAAATTCGCTTAACGCCGGAGTTCAGAAGGGATTCCACAATGGAATCCGCTATCGTTCTTCTCATGGGAATCTCTCCTTTTTGTTTTTATTATATTGCCATAATACGAGCAGCCTATTCTTGATTTCACAACGATATAAGCCCGAACCAAGAAGAAAGCCCGACAATCCACATCTCTGTTTTTTTTGGGCTTCAATCTTCGATTAAGTAGTCAAATTTCGGTCATTTCATTCACTTAATATAGGAATGCTCCCATTAGTACAATAAAAAAAGAGCTGCATTTGCAACTCATATCAGAAGCGTTTATTTTCACTTACTGTGATACGAACCTTGGCAAGCGAAGTTAGACTAGCATATATTGCTGGAAAAAGGAGGTTATACCATGCATTCTAATAACCGTAAAACCGCTAAAACACGCAAAGCTAGTGCAGTTATTTCGCAGCGAAGACCACCGTTTTGTTTAGGCTGTTCACAGTATGCTCAGACTGCAATCAATGGCGCGATAAAGGATTTACGAGCAGCAAAGCGATTTCTTTCTCGTGGGAGATTTGAACGGGCTGAAACTGCTCTAGCTAATAGCCTCCCAGACATTGCCAAGGCAATTCGTAATATTAATCGTATAGAACGCCATTAAAAAGGAAGGTATTGATAATCTCACCCTTATTAAGAATAATCCTCCCATTCAGTAGAGCCCCTCTCCCTTGGGGCGTATTTCCATGTCCTAAGCAGTAAAGGTCAAATATTTCGCTTCACTTATGGTACGGTTCCCACGCTGTCGGTAACGGCATGTTTAAAGGCCATCCTTTGCCGGATGGCCCTTTCTTTTTAGAACATACACCTTATTGAGCTAGAAAGCCAGCTGCCGATACAATCAGTAACTGGCCATCCATAATCCTATTTTAATTTTTCACGTTTTCGCTTCTCAAACCGGTTAATTGCTCGAATTGCTCGAGCGATGTCTGGAAGGCTGTTAGCCAAAGCATCTTCAGCACGCTCAAGTTTCCTATACGCAACAAATCGCTTCGCTGCTTTCAAATCCCGAATTGCTCCATTGATCGCTAACGTGCAGCTATTGCAAGATGGGGCTGGTGCCGTCGCTTTCATTTAGAGTGTGCCTCCTTTTGATTTGAACTTCCTTTCCGATCACCGTACTCTCGATGCACGCTCAGCTTGATTGATGCCACAGTGCAGCTGGCAGATTTCTTCATAAGTTTCTTTCGTCATAGACAAGATTAGCAGATTGTGCGACAGCAGCTTCAGCGGCGAAGCATGCAGCTAAGCAAGGGACGGCGATGCCACATAACGCCCGACAAGCCATTCCAATCTTTATGCATGTTTCGAGGCAATCCGGGGATGGTGAGCCAACAAGACGCCCTTGATACAGGATACCCACAATATATTCCTCTGCAGCTGGCCAGGTATAGTTAATTACCCAATTGGCTCCTATTTTTCCGAGAGCTGAAGGTCGAAGAAGCTCAACAACTGAAATAGCACGGCTGGGAAAGGAATCCGTCCTTATGAGAAGATGAAATTGGAAGTCGCTCAAGAACTCGGGAATCAGCTCCCTCAAGACGGTTATATAGGCTCATCGATTCACTTAATAAAAGTATTATGTACACGTTCTGATTTCATAAAATAGGGAATCCAAATTGCACATGTTATTACAGATTTCACTATATCCCTTAATGAGCTTCCATCTTCCAGTTCACTCGCTAAGGGAATTTGAATTACTAATAGATAATCAATTACCCCAATAATTAAACTAACACTATAAAAAATTATCATTAGCCGAGGTAATGTGGACTTCTTTCTATAAAAATTAATGAGTATAAATATACAGAAGAATAAAAATAGCACATTATATATCGCCTCGAAAATAAGCACAGGTCCCCATAAAGGATGGTAATATTGTGATGTTGATGATGTTAGTACTTCCCATGTATCGGATCTGAATGCAGGTAATGAATGCTGGAATAGTTGCACCGTTAATAGAATCATGGTTAAGTAAAGACCGATTTGTACGAGAATCAACCACCCCCCTAGCCCAGATACACCTAATGGCAGATGGTCATATTTCTGTTCTTGAACATTTGTCTCCATTGAGAAAACTCCCTCTTATCTCAGTTGTTCTATCTAAATTCTTTAATCCCATTTTCAAAAGCTTCTTGGTCATTATGATCTATCCCATGTAGAGCTTCCTCCAAAGCAAAGGTACTTCTATAAAAATGAACTCGTTCTGAAATTTGTTCTCCATATGGGTATAAATTCGTGCATACTTCAAAAAACTCTTCTCCATAACTGGAGAGAATTCCCGCAAAATCATATGCTGGATCCCCAAGTCCGGAACCTCCGAAGTCAATAACTCCTGAAATCCTGTTTTCTTTTGGATCCCATAAGATATTACTTGCTCCAAAGTCTCCATGGATAAAGGTTTGCTCCAAATTCTGATTATATGTATTATTCAAAAATCCATTAAAGTTCTCTGCTACTTTTTCTTGTGCATCTACTCGCATAAAAGGAAAGAGTTTCTCTTTAATTCTTACATATAGATTTTCTATAGTTCTATGTACACTTTCATGTTGTTTTTGGTAAACAAAAGCTTTCGGTATATCCATAGAGTGAAGTTCAATTAGAAAAGTAACAAGTTGTGAGGCAATTGCATTCATAAGGTTTTGACTTTTAATATTAATCAGTTCTTCCTTCCAAAAAGGAGAACCCTCAATTAGCTTATAGCCCATGAAAGCCTTACCTACCTCCATCTCATCAAAAGATTTATAGGCTGGATAGGGAATCGGCATCGCTACAGTTTTACTGATAGATTCCAATAACTCCGTTTCTTGCTTTAATTTTTCTAATCCTTGCTTGTACTTAGGAAACCTAAAGACCAGAGATTCATTAAGAATAAATACGTCATTGTTCTGTCCGATCTCATTTTGTTTAACATCTTGAATATGTAAATTGGGGTACACTTCTTGAATGCGTCGAATGTAGGTAGAGATCATTTACAAGCTCCTTCATTATAAATGTGTTACTTTCTTGAGTTGTGGCTGAGTTCCTATAACGTATCAGCATCTACCGTTAAATACACTTTATGATTGTTGCTTATCGATTCTACTTAAATTCATTTGCAAATGCTCCATTTTCGCTATGCAATAGGTATCTTTTATCATTAACCACATTATGGTAATCAATTTCTAAAAAATATGTTGCTTTACTTAGAACATCATAAAAGAAAGGGACAAACTCCAAATCTTTAAAAATATAAACTTCTATTTGTTCATCATTATTTCGATATGCTTCAAATAGACGATGGTTTCCATTTATACAATAAGGTTTGTTGTTAGTTAAATATCGACTCTGAAGTACCATTACAGGATTTTTATGATTGGGTTTTATCCGATTTGGGTCTTTATTTATGTTACCTTGATAAACAGCATCAATTATGTGCGACGGAGCAAACTGTACCGGCTTAATACCTTCTTCTTGTATAAGTGAAGTAGCACCGTCAATGTCCAAAGCATATTCAAATACACCAGTTGGATACTCTGCATATAATGAAAATGTTTCCTTCCCGATCGGATGAATTACGGGGTAAGTTTCACTATTAAGAGATTGATTTAAAATTTAGGTCCATTTTTTGGCAACTTCAGCCCCATAAACAGATTTTTTCTCCATTTCTTGAATACGTAAAATAAAGTGATTATTGAGGCCAAAATATTGGGATTCTGTTTCATATATTTTAATTTTACTTTCCATCTATAATTCCCCTTTAACTTCTTTTGAATTATCTTATTTCACGCCTGTTGATATTATCCAATAAAATACTATTTTGAAATAGCGAAAAGGCCGCTCATTCGCTGAAATTTTGTACCCCTACAAACCCCCGAAACGAGGCGACCTCATGAAAAAGTCTGCCATGTTCCAGTCATTCCTTCAATCCATATTGTCCGCAGAAGAAGTCATGAAGACAGCCCAACTGGTAGGATATCATGAGACGGCTCGTAAATTTTTGATCTACACCCTGCTACAATACTGGACTCAAGGCTCATACTCAAGCACATTTTCTTGTGATAGATATTCGTACAAACCTTTCCAATCGTCAGGCTCAAACTGGCGGACTATAAGTTTTTTGGTTTCCATTGTTACCATATTTCACATCTCCTAATTTCGATTACTTGTATCTTTCTTATTCATAATAACTTTTTACACGCATCAAGGTACCTTCTTCTATCAGGCTCCGATGTGTGAATATCATGATATATGTAGTTGCCTTTGCTTCGAGCAGGCTTCCAAAAATTCAATCCATACAAGAATTTGTTAGTAGTCCAATTATTTGAACTATTTCTGCTTCTGCTACTTTTTTAGGTCCCTCCATAAAATATCCCTTCATTCCTACTTCTAATGTTTTTCTATGACGTGCTCTAGAAATAGGAAATAGAACCCACATCCTTGCTGTACCACTTCTGTTTACTGGATTGTCAACACTAAATCAGACAGCTTTTTTAAGGGATAATCTTCTGTAATCTACTGGACTCATATAGCCTAAGGTTCCATGGATGCGATGTTTGTTGAACCAATTTACGTAGTCATATAGCT
>NZ_JAMAVT010000036.1:0-16203 GCF_023713665.1 Paenibacillus sp. MER 180
TTTCACGGGAGAGAGTTTCCGCTTCAAGCAAGCGATGGAACGGGTTCCTTTGTAGCTTTGCAGGTGGATGGCAAGTGCTTTGGCATTTTTGGCTGCAAAATTGAGCATTTTTCACTTGCAAAAAACACACAAGGCCTTGTATCTTCATACACAGTTGCCCAATACAAACCTCACAAGACTGCATGTAACGAGTCACAGCAATCCAATGAATTGAATCGTCAATTTCACCAATCCGAAGCTAAACATGTTGTAGTAAGCGATTTAACCTATGTCAGAGTTAAAAACAGATGGCACTATATCTGTGTATTAGTTGATCTCTTTAATCGAGAAATTATTGGCTCCAGTGTGGGATTTAACAAAGATTCTGCACTAGTAGCACGGGCATTTGCTTCTGTACGAGGTGATCTACGCCAGATTCAATTATTCCATACCGATCGTGGTAGTGAGTTTAAGGACAAGTTACTCAATGAAACGTTGAATGCATTCCAAATCGGTCGTTCTTTAAGCATGAAAGGTTGCCCTTACGACAACGCCGTTGCTAAAGCCAAATTTAAATCATGAAAACGGAGTTCATTAACCAAATGAGGTTTCATAGCCTTCAGCATCTGAAACTGGAGTTAAATGATTATGTGAAATGGTACAATAAACACCGAATTCACGGGACACTAGGCTTATGAACCCAGTTGATTACAGAAAATTGGCCCTTAAAAAAGTTGTCTAGTTTAGTGTTGACAGTCCAGTATTGCTTTAATAATGGAGGGAAAAGAGTGCCTTATCAAACTGATGAAAGATTAAAAAGCTATCTTGATACAAATCAATTACATAGAGAACAAATGTGTAGAGCGATACTTGCAATAGACAAAAGATTTACTGATGTGCAACCTCGTCATCCGAGAGGAGGTCCTGACGGAGGGAGAGATATCGAAGCAATTTATAGAGAGAGTCAATTAACTTTTGGAGCTGTCGGATTTGTAAACCAAGCAAATGACTCAGAAGAACAGAAAAAGAAGATCAAGGAAAAATTTGATAGCGACTTATCTAGTGCAGTTAGTTCAGATAATAGGCCTAGTGGATTTGTTTTTTTTACCAACATCAATTTAACAATAGGTGAAAAGGAATTATTAATAGATAAAGCAAAAAAGAAACAAATTCTATTTTGTGAGATTTTAGATCGAGAACGACTAAGAATCACTTTAGATAGTCCAGATGGATTTGCAATTAGATTTCAATACCTTAGCATTTCTTTATCTGAAGAAGAACAAGCAAGCTTTTTTGCTCGCTGGGGAGACGATATTCAGTCGGTTATATCTACGGGATTTCAACGCATTGAGAACACTTTGAATAGAGTTCTCTTTTTACAAGAATACACGAATCCAATATCCCATCTCACATTATCTTTTGAGTTAGATCGAAGATATCCTGGAGAGGAAATTGGTCATTTTAGATTGTTTTGCTCATTGTATCTAAAAGAGTCAAAACACAATATCCTATCACTACTATTTGGGTCTTCCGATAAATCAAATAGAATTAGAAAAGAAATAAATAGGGATCTCGCTCAACAAAAAGCAGGAATTAAATTTGGTATCTGTGGTGGCCAGTGGCAGCAAATTACTAATATCGAAGATCACGAAAGCATTATTGATCAAGAAGAAGAAAAGTATCAATGTGTAGGTACCTTTACATCAATCGGGAGAGGTGAAGTTGATTTTATAGCTATATCATATAGTGAGGATAGTCTGTTTAGACTCATGCCTGGTTTAATTCTAAGAGATTTTGATGAATCTATGTTCTTACCGTTTGTAAACAAATCGTTAGCAGATAAAATAACAGCAATTCATATCTATTCGAATGGTTACAAACTACAAGAAATTGGTAACAAAGAGTTTTATATAGATAATTCTGATTTTAATCCTAATATACCTGTAGAATTTACAACTGAAGAGCTAATTGATCCATGGGTAAGAATTCGACCCAACAAATCATCAATATTTCACATCGACTTTTTTGAGGAAACACCAAAAAGATTATTTGTACCCACTCAATTAGATAACAAACAGGAATAAAATAAGATTTGAGGTATTTTATGGTGGATTACATAACACAATATTCACGTATCGATCCAGCCGGCCATCGGTCTGCCCGAGGCATTTCAGGGATTAGGATTCAGGTGGACACATCTGCGCGGCTAAGTGGCTGCACCACCCGAACCCGATCAAACCGTAATCGGCTCGAACTCAGGAATCCTTAAGCCTTTCAGTGTCGTGAATACAAGAACGTAATAAGTAATGTGGCAAGAAAAAGGAGCGAAAATGAAAAAGACCATCTCTCTTTTGGTGTTAATTGATATTATCGGTAAAATATCGTATAAATTCCCACTTCTTCTTGTGGTTATGGTGATGATATTTTTGTACAGGCCTATTATGAAATATTTGAGTAAGGTGAGTACATGGATGTTCGGTAAATTGAAAGAAGGAAATAAATTTGTTTACTATTGGATAAAAACAGGCGGAATATTACTCATAATATTGATCATGCTACTCGTTGCATATTCTTTTCTTATGAGTATGAGAGGAATATTTGATGAAGAAATATTAGGTTTCTTGTCTGTAGTATTATTGTTTAGTGCCTATTTATCTTTAAGTTTGGTTATTTTTAATATGTTTTTTCGCGCTAACAATATTATATCTCAAATTAATAGACCTATGGTGATTCTGATATTTGCAGTCATTGTTATGATAATGGTCGAGGCTATATCAGCTCTATTATTTTATAAAGATGGATATTACCAATACAAAGATAAATTAATTAATTTCAACATATCTCAAATTAATCAGAAATCTAATCAAGATGATATAATAAAGTTATTTAATGATCTTATATCTTCTGATATTAATAGAGAGGCAACGCATGATTCTCTAGTAGAAAATTTCTCTTCTCTTAAACGACTAGTAGATGAACATAACATATTAATTGATAGTAATTTCGCTAAAGAAATAAGAGAATATTCCTTGAAGAGTAATGTGAAAGATGGTGAATTTCCTAGTTTAAATTTATTCATGAAACTATATAAGTTTTCATTTTATCAACATTATATGCTAGGGTTGGATGATGAACTATTAAATTATCAAAAATTTATCGCATCAAATATTTATTTATCAATAATACAAATGGTCCATATCTTATTTACTAAACTGATTGATTTAATAATTATCGGTAAAATTATTTCAATACTTACTAAGGATATGAATCAAGAAGAATCATAGTATTTCATGCAGTCGCCACACTTCTATAACACTATATTTATGCATCGGGGCATTCGCCACTCGGTCTTAGGATATAAAATTATGTCTGGATAAATTAATTTAGTCATTTCATTATTTTTGATGTCAATGTCTTAATGAAACTGGAGGGATCAATCCTTTATATAAACCAGCTAATCAAAGTCAACTCTATCCATAAAATGATTCGTTTGTTAATTGTAAGCATACTCAATAGAGCTTCTAGAAGAGCAGATACCTGTGGAAGTTAATTACCGATTCAGGGGTTTAATAGATTGAAAAGCCCGGTGTTTTCTCCGGTATAAAGAAAAAGTTCATCCCTGGACTTAAGGATTTAGTAAGTATACTTAATTTGGATTATTTCAATTATAGATGTATTGTAGTTCCCAAAGATGGTTCGTTACAGGATTGGAGATTTAGATTATTTACTTATGAGCATGCAATGTATAGGGAAGAAGAAACAAGAGCTTTATGGATTGAAGAAAGCGAAGAAAATGATTATGAAAACATTGTTTTTCCGCTTATAAGAAAACTTTCAATGGACGTGACGAATGAAACGAATGAAATGAACTTTAAAACAGAAGGTGAAGACTCATAAAATTACTATTCGTATGCAGCAAAAATAAATGGAGAAGCTTAACTGCGGAGAAAATCTTTAATCTTTTGAATGAATATGATGTACGGTCGGCAGGTACTGAAGAGGGTGCTCGAGTTAAAGTTACAGGTGGTCATATCGGCTGGGCAGATATCATTTTTGTGATGGAGAAGAAGCATATAAGGAGATTAAGAGATAAGTATAGTTTTGAGTTGAATGGTAAGAAACTAATATGCTTGGATATACCAGATGATTTTACATATATGGATGAAGAACTAATCGAGTTATTGAAAGCAAAAGTTTCAGAATATATAGAAATACCAAGTGAATTCTAAAAGAAACTGAAGAAGCCTCTACTTCGAGTAATGAAAAATGTTCTTAGGGGGGACAATAACTTCCCCGAACTTTTTCAGAAATTCATCGTTCTAAATTACTTGCATTCCCAATATGATTTAGTCCGTAATCGAGTAAAGTGGTTTCAATCGATCGATTGCATTTTCCGGTAGCTTGTCCAATAATATTTCACTTAATGGAGGTATCCGGATGTTGCAAGCTCATGCTTTGGGTCTTCTGAAAAGCCAGTTGAAAATGTTCACACCTGTTGTTCTCGCCATTCTTATTTTTGGAATGTCTGTTTTGCCCGCTTTTGCGGCTACTCCTGGGAAAACGGTAAGCTCATCGGCAACGCTCGCTTACAATCTTAAAGGACTGAATCACAATGTGGCTGTGCAGAAAGCTTACATTGCAGATAAGTATCTTTACGTAACTCAGCGGTCTGGGGGAACATGCTATCTTTCACGATTGCTCATAAACGGAAATGACGCTACGTACGTGGATGAAATGACCGTTACCAACACTGGACATTGTCAAACCCTCGATATGTATACATACAACGATATCAATTATTTCTATTTCAGTTCAAAAGCCGATCCTTCAACATCGTATAACTGGTCCCTCCAGGTGGCAAGACTTACATACGCTGCCGGTACGACAGTTGATTATACGGCTCTTCATCGGGTCACCTACATGAATTATGCGAATAAAACGGGTGCAAAACTAGGGGAGACCTATCGTGTTGATGGGGGCGGCAATAGTAAATATACGGTTTTCCGGGTACAAACGAAAGAAGGTACCGTAACTTGGTCGATTTATGACACAGTGGCATTGAATAAACTTCTGGATAGCAATGAACAAGTTCGTATGGATAGTGCGGCGGCGAAAAGCGCATGTGTGACCAGTTTTACGCAGTCGGGCGATGGTATAGTCAGACCGAACGGGTCTTTCCAGGGGGCTGATATGCTCGATAGCACAGAAATATATACATCAGGCGGAGCAGAAGGCCAAACCCCGCAGATTGCGATGATGACAAACACAGGAGCGTACAAAACCCTCGTGAAAATTACGAATGTGGGGACTCATGAAATCGAGGGCGTACAGACCAAAAACGGCAACGTATATTTTACAATCGTTATGGATCCTGTAAATAAGAAAAATACGCAGAAAGTTTATTACGTTTCTGATAGCGTATTTAAATAACAGTCAAACGGGTCAACCTGAGTGCGTAAAGTTTCCAAACAGAAATCAAGTGCAGACATAGTAAGCCGCCATTTTGGTGGCTTATTTGTCGTCTTGAAGAAGTATTGGAGCTCACAACAGATGAATGCATAGAATGTCGACCATTATCGGGTACATGGGAATATCGCTCTTATAACTATAGCTCTAATTAGATCATTTTTGAAATATAGACTGGAAAATATGGAAATTGCAAGAGATGAGGGAGATAATAAATATAGGAAAGACGCCTTGTTCAATGGGATAAATATCGCGAAAGCATATGAAAGGAGTTCACTATGGAACATGAAGCGTTAGTTGCTCGGTTTCTTCATTTTCTGTCGGTTGAAAAGCAGCCTATTAGCTTGGCGTTTCTCAATGAACTTATTCAGAGGCATCAAGAGAGAGTAAGATGGGAAACGCTGACGAAAATACTCGATTGGGAAAAAGGAAATCGAACAGGAAACTACCTCCCTTCTATTGATACGTACATCGAGCGCATCGTGAACAAAGGGATGGGAGGAACATGCTGGACAAATGCAATAGGGTTTCATTGGCTGCTATCCCGGCTTGGATTTTCCGTTTCTTATATGTACATGGACCCTGGCCACTTGTGTTTGCGCGTGAACCTCGATCAACCTTACTATGTAGATGTCGGGTATTGTGCTCCGTTATTTCAGGCATACCCGCTGTATCAATCCTTTCAAGTGAAAAATGTAAGGGAAGTCTTTACCTATCAGGTATCTCAGAATGAAATTCAAATTATTCGAAACCCTGGACCTACTAAAACCCTTGATTCCAATCCGATAGCATTAGACAAAATGACTCCGCTGATTAGGAATGCGAACAATTGGGAAACATCGCCTATGCTGCAAAACATTCAAATTTTCGGCTACATCAATGGAATTCCGACTTCGTTGAACGATAATATGCTAAAGCAGTATTTTCAGCATGAGAAGGTGGAAAGACATCTAAGCCCTGACGAGCTGAGAGAATGGGTTACAGAAAAGTTTCAAATCGATCAGCAAATGTACGAAAATGCCTTAAGCATATTCAATGAGAAGAAAACATAATGTATGGAGCCTAGTCGAGAATACATGTTATTAGATAGGAAGCAGATCCTATATGCTAGTCGTGTACGAGCAAAAGATAAACTTAAATATTATCTTGGCTATCAAGTGTTAATGGAAGCTTTAAATGTTGTGCTTAACTTTACGGGCATAGCAGAGGATGGACTCACATATGCTTTTGAATATATGGGATTGCCTAAATGGTTGGCGGAAATTGCAGCTAGAGCTATAGTCTTCTTTCTGTTGTAGGCAAATAAAGGAGGAACTAAACGTGTATATACTGGCACTGATTATATTTATTATTACAGGTTTAGTATCCGTACTTGATATTTTGTTTGGTATAAGTAATTTAGGCGGTGAGCGGTTCAATCTGGCGATTAGAATTTCACGGTTGTTGTTCGTTTCCTCAGCACTTTTTTTGTTGGTTCGAAAGGATAAAAGCAGTAAAAAGAAGGACTAGTTCCCACGAATCGAATTGCAAGGAGACAGGACTAACTTGGTATATCAAGGGGGACTTTGAGACGTACTCGTACGAATCCGGACTTCTAAAACATATGTTAGTAGCTTTTGCAGGGATCTCCTATAGGGCATCTTTTTATTATTCTGAATGTGGAATAAGAGTTTCATACAATAAATCTAGCTTTACTCAAAGGACTATACATAATTAGATAAAGCGACATTTTGATTACTTAATTCTAAAAATAATTTTTTATTCCATCATTGTTCGACAGACAGGTGCTTGCCTGCATGTTAAATTAAGATCGACATTTAGATAAATTCTAAATGTATCAAATTATAGAGGAAATAGAAGATGAAAAAAGTATCTAAAAGTATCTATTGCATCTTTGGCCTTACTTCTTGTGTGCAGTTTGATTATGTCGGTTGTTTCTGCGTCTGCAAGTCCGAAGGTTCAGCAAGTAGTATTGCAAGCACAAGGTAACACTACGACAGATCTTGATGAAGTCGCTAACTATTTTGGTTTTTCTGAGTAAGAAAAACAGGATTTCGTCAAATTGATTAACGAAAAAGAATCGCCTGAGTACGAAGTAAAAGGAAAGTTGAGTTGGGCAGTTAAAGCTCTAAAGGCGGCATGGGATCTGATTCCTGATAGTGTGAAAGTAGCTTTGGGAGGCACAGCAGGTTTTGCTACGCTATTAAGTGTAATTGACAACTTTACTGGCGCTGTTGAAGATGCTGTCTATGCAGGAGCACTTGCAGTAACAGGGAACGAGACGGTTGCTTGGTGGATCACTAAAGCTTTGATGTTATTGCTGTAAGTAAAAGTCCTGAGTACAACTTTTATCTAGAGGTGGTGAGAGCTTGGAAGACAAAAAGTTCAATAAGCTAACCACTGCAACAGCTGTCATTCTCCCAATATTATTTATTGTCACATTCTTTGTTTTGCTCAAAATGAACTATTTGGTTACAGATATTATTGCATATGTTTTAGCTGTTGTTTGGATTGTGGTTACAATAAGAGGTATGAGACGGCGGAAGTGATGGGAACAATGCTAAAACAGGGACACCTTCGGGTGTCCTTATTAAATAAGAGATTGATATATTAATGGGAGGCAATTTAGTGTCGATTAACACATGATGGGAGGTTTTAAATAATCGTCAAACGGGTCAACCTGAGTGCGTTAAGTTTCCAAACAGAAATCAAGTGCAAACATAACAAGCCGCCAGTTTGGCGGTTTATTTGTTTTAACATAGGAGAATGCTGATCTTTAAACGAAACTCATTCACAGGCTGAACTGATGGTAAGGAGCCTGACGGCTTTTATTTGGTGAGGAGCTTGTCATGTCGACCATCATTCGGGTATATGGGAATACTTATCCTTCTTACAACTACAGCTCTAATTGGATAATTGTTTGAAAGAACGATTGGAAAATGTGGAATTTCCGTCCGATGAGTTTGATAATAATGATAAGATAGGCGCCTAGTTCATTGGGATGAATATGGCGAAATAATATAATAGGAGTTCACTATGGTACAAAAAGCGTCAGTTACCCATATTCTTGTCGGCTGAAAAGCAACATCTCAGCATGACGTTTCTTAATGAACTTATCCAAAGACATCAAGAAAGAGCGAAATAGGAAACGCTAACGAAGATACTCGATTGGGAAAAAAGAAATCGAAAAGGCAAGGGGGTTACTTTGGCTGTTATAAGAAATTAAGGATGCCTCGAAAACGCATCCATTTTATTATTCTGTATTAGGTTTGAAAATCAAATACAGCACATAAACAATAAGTGTAGCGATACCCAATTCAAATAGTAGCCTCAAATAATCCAATTGATAAGCTACAAAGAATTCATCAACTTGATGTTCGCCTTGCAGTTCCCAAAGAGAAACGTATTTCTTTGAATGATACCTCATTTCTTCTCCCCAAACTACAGTCACTGGAACTTTGAACAGACCCAAAAAGGTAATTACGATCAAATAGATGCTCAGAAAAATTCTCTTGATAATCAAATACTAAACCTCCTAAAAAATAGTTTAATGCCAATAATCGACATTATAATAACTAAATATCAAAAAATAATTTTTATACCATCAATATTCGACAGACAAGCTTTTGACCAGATGTTAAATTAAGATCAACATTTGGGAATTTACCTAAATGTACCATATTATAGGAGGAATGAAAAGATGAAAAAAGTATCTATTACATCAATGATTCTGCTCCTGATCTGTAGTTTGTTTGTGTCGGCGGTTTCAGCAGATGCGGACAACATCCCACAGCCAATCAACAAGAAGCCTAATCGCGTGCCATTCGAGTTGCTGAATCAGAGTCTGAGTGAAACTGGCAATGCCACAATTACCATCACAGATCCACAAAAGTTGAAAGAAATCGCTGTACAAGATGGTTTGCAAGAAGTTCCAAAAAAAGTTGAATATGAATACGTTCCGATTAAAGATAAGGATCAAAACTCCAATCAATTTACCACCCTTGCAGACGTATACTTCTTAACATCTCAAGATAAAGGTCGCGGTCACTATTCATCGTCGGACATGTATAAGGAGTTCTATGTTTATGGTCCCGACAATTTTACAATTTCGGAATCAACTAAGAAGCATACCTATTTCGATGGAGAAATCAAGCTCGATGTAAGTGTGTTAGAGGCTAAAGTAGGGATTAAAATTGGAACTGAACGCGATGTCAGATGGTCAAGCACTACTGAAATCAAAAAAGGAGAAAAAATTAGATTTCAATTGTACACTACTTGGCGTCAAATCAATTATTGGGAATGGTTCGGCCCAAATGGAAATACAAGTAAATCCAAATGCACGGGATATGGGACTGTTTACGATCCTGACGGACAACTTATTAAGAAGGTTTATTTCTAATGTTAATGTAACATATTCAAAAATGCCTTGTTTTACGACAAGGCATTTTTATATTGTGATAGGAGTGTCCTTTATTTAATACATTTAATGTAGGAGGTGGTATTTATGGATCAGGACACCAGGAAAATTTTGAAATTTATTCTTAGAACTATTGCAGTTATTTTAGTTCTTGTCATCATCTTAATTGTTTTTGGCGTAGTCCAGTTCATAATCTTGACAAATAGTTGACTGACATAAATTCAAATTTATTTCCCTTATTCAGAATAAGGGCTTTTTTGTTAAAAGGGCAACTTTGTGTCGATATGATGATATATACATATAATTAGGGTTCTACTGCCGGACAGCCGCACCAGATGATGTCTGTTGAACTAAAGTTATTATATAATAAAAAAGTCTTGATATATAAGGTTTCCTATTATTAGTTCACCGTACAGATGACAACAACAATAATAAATTACTAATTATTTGAATTCACCGTATCCATGAACACTAAAAATGTCCCCATGATGGACATAGGGACAGCTGCTAATTAACATACAACCTGTAAATATTATTAGCCAAACCAATGCATTACTATACCTTTCTACTAAATTAAAGTTAAGGAATAAAATGAATTTAGAGCTGTGCATGGGAGACATTTGTTCGGAAATCGCTATTACAAGTGTTAATTTCTCGAACGTTTTTTCTTCTGCATTTCTAGTATTAATCTATCTAGTTCTTGGCTGATAAGAACCACTTCTTCGTTTGAAAATCCTCCCTTATTATTCTCGACAATCTTGATTAACTTCTTCCTTAGTTCAACAATTTTATCCTCTAAAGAATCTATAATATCTCACCTCACGTACACTATCTCTCTATTGAGTATAATGTACGTTACAAGTCAGATATGTGAAAAAATCCCACTGCAACCCCGTGTCGAAAAATGAAAAAGAGCAACCCTTTATTGGCGCTGCTCTTTATTACTGCCTACCATGGATGGATAACACCTGTATCACCAAGTGCCGCGACGGTGGTTATAAATACGACTGTGAAGAGAAGGGATTTAATATAGAGTTTCTTCAATGAGTTTTTCATACCTAGCCCTCCGTTTCGTTGGTGCTCATATAATAATAATTGCTTAGTTTTTGAAGAATGTGTTTGCTCATGGAGGTGTTATTTTCTAGATGTATATGTAAAATCTTTTGAAGACATTCTTTCTCCTTGATTGTATCGCTAATTTTTGAAAAGCACAACGCTCCATCCATTAGAGCATTTATACATTTTTCAATTTCCCCTATAGCTAAGTAATAATCACCTTGCAGTTTCAGAAATTCCCCGTATCCATAATAAGTTAATGGATTACTTTTGGTCATGATGGATGAGTTCACTCTACCACTTTCCAAAACAATTTTAACGTCATCGATGCGATTTTGATCTAAACACAATCGTATGAGATGTCTTGCTGCTGGGAGAATAAATGCGTCACTACATGTTTCAAAAAATGATTTGAGTTCTTTAATAGCTTGGTCTTCGTTCCCCTTAACCGCTTTAAATAAAGCTTCCATCAATACAACATGTTCTTGAGTGTTAGGATAGTTGAATTGTTTATATTGAATTGAATATATCTCCGACTCTTTGTATTCACCTAAAGCAAAAAAACAATCTCTAAGGACAGCGATAGCATGTACTCTGTAAGGACTACTGCTGTCATCATCCTCTACAAATACTTTCTTACAATATTCAACGCTCTCGTTGTAGAGCCTTAAGTTGTATGTATGGATTCCTAGTTTATAATACAACTCGATTCGTTCTTCTTTGGATAGAAAATCGATGTAGTGAATAACATACTTCCCATCGAAATAAGTTCCCTTCATTCGCATGAAGTCATTTCTTTCAATCAAGTACTTTTGGTACAAACCTTTAGCTATATAGGGCATTATTCCGTGCGAACGCGAGTGTTCTATGATGAGGTCATATAAGGACAATTTCATGGAGGTGTCTTCAATGGAGCCGATGTATTTATAAAGCTTTTCTGTTAAGTCAACGCTGTCTTCATTCGGAGCCTTGAGATACTTAACTGCAACCTTGCGTATTAATTCGTTACTGCTCTTTTGCTTTATCGTCGCTTGCAAAATATCAAACAATAAGTCTGATCTTTTTTCACCTTCGACGTAATAATCAACCAATGTTTCAAAAGGGATACCCAATGAAGTGGTTAATAGCCTTACAGTTGAAAAATCTGGTCGTTTTATTTCGCTTTTCTCTATCCTTGATATCGTACCTTTATTTATGCCTGACAGCTCTGATAACTGCGTAATCGTTATATTCGATGCAAATCTAGTGTCGTGAATTAGTTCTCCTATTGTTTTTATGATCGATGTTGTCATCAATATCAGCCCTCCTTCTTCTATTTTTATTACCTATATTTTACCATGTTGTGTAGCTCATGTAAATTGGTTGCTGACATGAGAAAGACAAGAAACGGAGTGATATAATTCTCCCTCTTTTGTTTTGTAATAAGGGGATGCATTTGGGTTAAGACGAGAAATAATAAAATTAATATCAGTGAGGATTTTAAAACGAAATTTGAAGATTGAATTGGCATATATTGCATGGGAATGATTTCTTTGACGATAGATAATTGGGGGTGGTATTTGCGCAATTCGCAAATATGGGAAGGCGACAAGCGATGGAACCCCGATTTCATCGAGTTATCTGGAATAATCGTTGGTTTTTTGGTTGTACTGTTTGAGAATTTAGATACCGATCCGTACCCGACACATGTCATCTATGATTTTATGATCCTACAGAAGTATAGAAGAACTGGAATTGGTCAATGCGCTGAGAGATGGCATTCGAATTATACAATGCAGATTGGAAAGTAGCTCAAATGGCGAATAATGCTCTTGCGATATCGTTCTGGAGAAAAGTAATTCATAAATTCACAAGTAATAACTATAAGGAAATATACAGGGAAGATCTAAATAAATACTTCCAATTGTTCAGTACGAAGAAAGTAGAGGCAATCTAAACAGGCAGGGGAGTCATACAGAATGAATCAACAAGTTGTATTAGACGGTATCATGAGCTCTTGAAATGTGAATTATCGCAATCGCTAGTGGGAATCTATTTACACGGTTCAATGGCGATGGGATTCTTTACCCCTCACAAAGTGATATTGATCTATTAGTCATTGTAAAGGAAAAGCTGTCCAAAGATACGTACAAGAATATTGCTCGGGAAATAATTCGTCTATAAAAGGATGAATGCTAGAGCACGGCATTCGATATTGGAGTGAATATAGAGTAAGGTAGAAAAGTATTTTTAGTTCCGAACTCCGTGCTCTAGCTAGGCATTTACTTGTAACGAAGATTATATGAATAATGGCTGATTACAAATCTAGCTCCGGCTGTTCCACTTCTTGCGGAACGGATGCCCGAAGCACCTGAACGTTGGACGTCGCCTGAAGTCCCCTATAGGCAGCATGGATTTTCGTGAATCCCGCTTTACGGCCAATCAGGTTCCCCTCATTATCGCATTCGAGAATGTCCGGATTGGCGCTTCGGAAAGTTGCTTCCTTGGTCACGTCTATTTCTTTATGTACGGAATAGTCGTAAAGTATGACCCTTACATCGATCATGGAGCCGGCACTTAGCGAGTAGTCATTCGAATCCAGCCGGAGGTCTCCGCGGGCCGGTTCAGGCTCAACCCAATCTTCCGGTAGCACGGTTACTTTCAAGCTGGCATTGAGCCCTCCGTAAGTGGCCCCAATATAAGTGACTCCAGGCTCATGACCCGTGACTCTACCCGATGCGTCGACGTCGGCAATACGAGAATCACCCGAGCTATACACGGCTGCGCCTGATATATCGCTGACCATTCCATTACCGTAGACGGCTTGCAGTACAGTCGGCATGCTGGTGCCTGATTTTACTTGCATCTCTTTCTCCATGAAAGAAATGCTTTCCAATGTCTGTTCTGTAGGAGGCATGTTCTCGAAAGGTGCCAGCTTCATGAGCTGAAGCTTCCATACCTCTCCTCGTTTCACGGTTCCGGTGAAAATAAATCCGCCGTCGCGAGCTACTGCTGCCTTGCCAACGTCGCTCAGCGGTGGGCCTGGGAGCGCTTCGCGGCTTGTCAAATCGCCGTTTACGTCGAACGTGACTATCGCATATTCCGATTTCCAGCCTGAGCTCTCGCCTAACATACGCATACCGAGCATGGCATATCCGTCTTTCGTCCGCACCAGACTTTTGAACAATTCCGAGATCGGTTCTGTATATGTTTTTTCCCATTCCGTTTGACCGTTTACGTCCGTCTTGGTGAGAATGGTGACATCACCCTGCTTTGTTCTTTTACGGTTGCCTACCAGATAACCTCCGTCATCGGAAGAGATGATAGAAAAGGCACGCCGTTTCGTATTTGGTTCTTGGAACGGCCGTGACCATACGATGTCGCCTTGCTCATTAAGTTTCATCATAAGCATGGCGTCCTCATCGCCAGGCTCATAATCTGGATAGCCTATGCCGCCAATTACAATGTAACCTCCGTCACTGGCGGGGATCATATCGGCAAAAAATTCGCTGCCGATAAAGCGATAGTCTCTATACCATAACTTTTCTCCGTTGCTATCCACCTTCAGGATGTAGCCCTTCTCGTAGGCGCTGGCAGAGAACATCCCTCTCCCGGCAATCATAAAGCTGCCGTCATCCGTTTCAATAATAGCTACCGGAGTGTGGTGGAATTGTCCATCCTCAACAGCCTTGTGCCACAGTACTTGTCCAGACGCATCCAGCCGAATGAGATATAGCTTGTCCATCGGTTTGCCGTCGTAGGACTTGTAGGTGCCGGCTACTAAATATCCTCCGTCCCTAGTCTCTATCGCCCGATACGCGGCATTCCCGGACGAATAATGATCTAGCTTTTGCTCCCATAGCGGCTGTCCTTCTACATCCGTTTTAATGATATAAGCCTTAACGACATATTGCCAACTGTCTTGCCCAATCATTTCCTTCTCCGTAATGCTGCCTACCGTCAAATAACCGCCATCGGAGGTAGGAATGACTTCTTCCCCTCTGGAACTACTACCATAATCCCTAAACCATTCCACGGCCGGATCAATATTTGGGCAGCTTTGTTGCACTAGATGTTATTCCAATCGGCGTTCCGGGGCTTCATTTGCAGAATCCGTATTTTCAAGAAGCCTTGAAAGGTGTAGCGGATCTTGGCGATATTAACGGCAATTTGGAGAAGATGCTTGATTTGCAGCCAGATCTAATCGTTACGGGAGTAAAGGATGACCAAGCGCGTTATGAGCAATTGTCCAAAATTGCGCCGACAATTGCGGTGCCATTCGGTGAATTGAAAAACGCCCATGAAGAGCTGAGCTATTTCGGCAAGCTTCTTGGAAAAGAAAAGGAAGCAGAAGCTTGGCTTGCGAACTATGATCATCGTGTTGCGGCAGCCAAAGAAAAAGTGAGAAAAGTGATACCTGCTGATGCATCAATCACGATTCTGGAAACGGCGGATAAGTCGACCTACGTATACGGCGATAATTTCGGCCGTGGCGGACAGGCCATTTATCAGGCACTTGGCTTTAAGCCGCCTGCTCAAGTGGCTCCGAAGATTATGGAGAAGCAGTGGGCAGAGCTGTCAGGCGAATTGCTGCCGCAGTATGCAGGCGACTATATTATTCTTACCTCGAACAACCGTACGTTGGAAGACTTGAAGGCTGATCCGATCTGGGGTTCATTAGATGCCATCAAGAATAACCGCGTATACATATGGAAGGAAGAACGCTCTTGGTATTTCGACCCGATTGCGGTCCTGTCGCAGACAGAGGAGCTTGCGGCCTGGCTGACTAGCTTGAAGTAACCGGATATGGCAATGTTGTGACAACTAATTACGAACAAGATTCAAAGGGCATCTGTGTCTAAGACGGATGTCCTTTGTCATGTCGGGGAACGGATAGAACTCAAGTTGATGATTTTATGGAACATTTTGGCGGCTTATTTGTTTTAACATAGGAGAATGCTGCGTGCTTTGAGTGAAACTCATTCACAGGCTGAACTGAAGCAATACTTTCAACATGGGAAGGTGGAGAGGCGTCTTGTTCGGTGAAAATAAAGTTTTAGACTGGAGTCGTTGATTTATCGCGGTTTTTGAATTGATGAATCGTCAGCTTTTGAAAAATATGTTTTAGACTGTTCCATTAAAAGAAGCAGCGGCGAACCAAGACTGGAAAAATAAAGTCTTAGACGCCCATGCCGCTAACGCGACACCATCAGATGATGAAAATGGGCGGATTGCGATATAATTTACTTACGGCTGGCGAAGGCAGGTCGGCAGTCAATGGTGCTTCGAGCCCGAGTCTTAGACTG
>NZ_JAMAVT010000037.1:0-15826 GCF_023713665.1 Paenibacillus sp. MER 180
CAAGCAGAGGGTCGGCGGTTCGATCCCGTCAGCGTCCACCATAATATGCCGGTGTAGCTCAGTTGGTAGAGCGGCTGACTTGTAATCAGTAGGTCGAGGGTTCGACTCCTTTCGCCGGCACCATTTTTACCTTATTGGGGATTAGCCAAGCGGTAAGGCAACGGACTTTGACTCCGTCACGCATAGGTTCGAATCCTATATCCCCAGCCATTGTAAGAGCCATTAGCTCAGTTGGTAGAGCACCTGACTTTTAATCAGGGTGTCGAAGGTTCGAGTCCTTCATGGCTCACCAGTTAAATATCGTGCGCGTATGGCGGAATTGGCAGACGCACTAGACTTAGGATCTAGCGCCTTTGGCGTGGGGGTTCAAGTCCCTCTACGCGCACCATATCATTAAACCCTTGTCGGACAAGGGTTTTTTGCTGTTTACAGATAGTAAGGAGCGTAAGGTTCCTTGTTTTTGTTAACGGACTTGTTAACGTAAAGCTAGATATCCACAGGATCATTGCTTTTATTCATCGAGTTTATAGCCTCAGAATTTTTCGCCATGAGGTTCTTTTTCTTTTCATCTCTCATGTGTGTATAGATGTCTCCTGTAATTGCTACACTAGAACGACCTAATACCTCTTGTATGTCTTTAAGGTCAAAACCAAGCTCCCACAAGTTAGTTGCAAATGAATGCCGCAAGTCATGGAACCGAATGTATGGCAATCCTCTTTTATTGATTATCTTTTCGTAATCATGTCGCAATTGAGATGGGCGTATTGGCTCTCCGTCTAGGTGGCAATTAATCAAACCCTATTGTTGCTGGTACACTTCGTTATTTTGTGCGTTGATATATATGATTCTGATCGATCTTCTCTTTCAGCTTTTCAAGTATACCTATCTATGATAGGTGTGTACCTTTCGGACTTCTTTGTTTTTGGTGTTTATGGCCGTTAAATAGGCCGTGTAGAAGCGACTCACAGATGCTGCCTTAAGAAATGTCTGACACTGCCCCAGCGTCCACGTGAGAGTTCCTTTTTGGCCAAACGTGATGGATCAAGCTTCTTCATAAAGTCGATGGGAATTAGCTTCTATTTTGCTGGACCAGAAGGTATTAGGTGTCGATATAGCGGATGTGAAGTGGAGTGGGATACCGGACGGAAAGAGTACCGCTTCCACAATGACTACACAGACAAAAGGGATCGGAAGGTACTCGCAACGAAGCAGAGAGCTGCATTGGATGCCAACAAGAATGTAGTGTACCTGGTAGGTGGGGAGCACGCGACATTAGGATCGATGGAGACGCTAGTGAAGTGGATGCTATTGATCACCAAAATGCAGACAATAAGATTGAGAGCTATTCATTCTATTTATCTGGAATCAAATTTGCTTATTTGTAGTGATAATTGATGGATGTGATATGCTGCACGATAAGATATAAAATATTTTCGTTTATTCCGGTATGTGAGCAACGCGAGGATAAACACATCCCGAGCATCATCACTTCCGAAAACGAAAATGTCATAAGCACCAAAGTATTATCTTAGTGCTTAGATTAAGCCAGGGCTTCTTTTTAAGCAAAACATGCCTCCTGCGTACGTTCTTTAGTTTGTGATTGTAACCCAAGCGAGGGAGGGGGGGCGTCCTTTTGTTGAACTGTAGGGCAGGATAGTGGTGTTGTAACATAACATGGATAATGCTGTTTAAAGATAAGAGGAGAGAGATATATGCAAAGAGAGGTAATGAAAGATCTAGATAATTTTTTGGATTGACAGGGAATGTTACTTTAACCCATTTTGGAGTAGTTTGTCTGGCGGCAATATGAGGCCGGCACCAAAGAAGTAAAGCCCCGGGTTAGTCCGAGGCTTTATTATGATCATTTGCTTAAATGCTCTAGTATTGTTTTGCCTTAACTTGGATGTCCATATTATGGCCGTCTTTATTATTAATGAATACTTTCCATTTTTCAGAGATAAAGCCACCAAAGACTTTAATTGTTTCTGTTTTTTGTTGGCCTGCAGATATTGGAATGTCTACCGCATAGTTTTTTCCATCGCGTACTAACGTCATGTACACTGTTCCTGGGCCGTCATTCTTAACATGAACGTCTAAGCTCTTTCCGGCATGGATGTTTGCATGAAATGAGCTCTGGAAGGAATGGTACCCAACGTGACTAACATCAAAAAGTGAAATTTCTCTTGAATCTGTTGAGGTTTCTGATTGAGTTGGTGCAATTCTAGTTGAGTCAGGCGCAGCAGAAGCGAATCCAGTAAATGTTGATAACATTAGCACTGTTGAAATGATGACTAACGATTTTTTCATAGTAACCTCCTTGGAAATGTATATTAATGTTATACATTTCCAATATACCACATATAACCATTAGCTTGTGCTGTAGATGAGTCCTATCTGTGACAAAGACCCGAACTATTCGAGGATCTACTTGTACACACTAATTAGGTACATCTTTTATAAATAAAGTCCCACCTTTGATGGGACAATTCATTTTAGATGAAGCGATTGATTCATTATTCGAATTAGCCTTTTATCGTTTTGCTGTTTATTTAGGTAACTACGTGTTCTTGTAGGTCTCAATATTGTGTTGGAGAGTAGAAGGAATTAATCTTAGGGATAAGCTTAGAAGCCTGGATGAGCCCTTTTAAATCCTTAAAGAGGGGATTTGGATACGTAAAGCGTCTCAAACCCATCTAGAGCAAATAAGGGGACGTACGACTGGAATAACGATTGCATTCCACTATGGCGACCTGACGAAATGCTCTGAGGGGCGGGGGAACGTAGAGAACCGTTGGAGCTTGTGGGCGATAATAGCTGTTAAGCGTTGTGATGAGATGTCCTAGAACAGGCACCTTGAAGTCTCCAGTGGCTCAACAGCAAGGTTTTTCAGCTATTTATTATTTTTTTTGAAATAGGGGTTGCATTACTTAATACCTTATGATATATTATTACTTGTCGCTTCTGATATATCGTTTTGAACGACAAATTGCGGACATAGCTCAGTGGTAGAGTATCGCCTTGCCAAGGCGAGGGTCGCGAGTTCGAATCTCGTTGTCCGCTCCATATAATTTGCGCCCTTAGCTCAGCTGGATAGAGCGTTTGACTACGAATCAAAAGGCCGGGAGTTCGAATCTCTCAGGGCGCGCCATTTTCAATACAGTATCGGGATGTAGCTCAGCTTGGTAGAGCACCTGGTTTGGGACCAGGGGGTCGCATGTTCAAATCGTGTCATCCCGACCATCTAAATATGCGGGTGTAGTTCAATGGTAGAACTCCAGCCTTCCAAGCTGGTAGCGTGGGTTCGATTCCCATCACCCGCTCCAACAACATCCTTGCTAAGGAAGCGAACCTCAGGTTCGACCATCCGTGAAGGCATCGATAAGTAATCAGGGTAGGATGAGCGTCAACATGTTCCATCTTAATGCCGAAGGCATTTTGAATCAGATTATGTTGAGTATTCCCATCACCTGCTCCATATGCGGACATAGCTCAGTGGTAGAGTATCGCCTTGCCAAGGCGAGGGTCGCGAGTTCGAATCTCGTTGTCCGCTCCATATAATTTGCGCCCTTAGCTCAGCTGGATAGAGCGTTTGACTACGAATCAAAAGGCCGGGAGTTCGAATCTCTCAGGGCGCGCCATTTTCAATACAGTATCGGGATGTAGCTCAGCTTGGTAGAGCACCTGGTTTGGGACCAGGGGGTCGCATGTTCAAATCGTGTCATCCCGACCATCTAAATATGCGGGTGTAGTTCAATGGTAGAACTCCAGCCTTCCAAGCTGGTAGCGTGGGTTCGATTCCCATCACCCGCTCCATTTAATAAACCAACGCCGACTGGCGTTTTTTTTGTATATACGATGGGATGAGAACCTCAGGATTCGACCGTCCGTAAAGACATTGTGGAAATACTCAAGTAGGACGAGCGTCAATATGAACAATAACCGAATGGAGCTGGGAGGCACCATTTTTAGATCAGACATGTTGAGTACCGCACTGCAAAGCTTCTTGAAATACAGATAAGTGCACGTGCCGGAGAGAATTATTAGTGAGCAGACAATTAGAGCACGATGAGCAAGGGGAGTATTCCCGTTTCATTAACCAGCATGAAATCGACGCCGAAAGGCGTTTTTTATTTTGTTGAGAATAGCTGCGTTCGCAGTTCATATTTAGACGATCATGTATGAATTATAGGCTCTACATGAAACATAATGAGTAGGATGATGAACATACATTTCAGGCTGTTTAAGGCTAAAAATACAGGTTAGCGATATCAAAATAACGATCCATTGTAAAGCCGAACCAATGTAAGGGGATACAATTGAAACGTGCGATTTTTTCAATGAAAACTAAAGATTTTCGTCTCAATTTGTAGTATGATGTTAAGAAAGTCTTTTACAGACTGTACTGAATTGTGAGATAGGGGGAGACGAATGACTGATCTAACGTTAACCGCAAACAAGACGAATTCCAACAATATGTTGCGGCGGGACGTTCGTTTTCTGGGTAATATACTCGGCGAAGTGCTCGTCCATCAAGGTGGTAATGAATTGCTTAACATTGTGGAGAAGATCCGCGAGCTTAGCAAATCGTTGCGTGCCGTATTTTTACCCGAGTTGTATGAGGAGTTTAAGCAACTCATCAATACGTTGAACCCCGAAATCCGACATCAAGTGATTCGTGCATTCGCTATCTACTTCCAGTTAGTGAACATTGCAGAACAGAATCATCGGATCCGTCGCAAACGCGATTATGAGCGCTCTGCAGGTGAAAGCATTCAACCAGGATCGATCGAAAGTGTGATCATGGAGTTGAAGGAGCGTAAAGTTTCCGAAGAAGAATTGCAAGAAATTATTGAAAGCATTTCTTTGGAACTTGTCATAACGGCGCACCCGACTGAGGCGATGCGTCGGGCCATTCTCGATATTCATAAGCGCATCGCTGATGATGTCACAATGTTGGATAATCCAACTCTGACACACCGTGAGCGTGAACAATTGCGAGATAAGCTGCTGAACGAAGTGATAACACTGTGGCAAACGGATGAGCTGCGTGATCGTAAGCCAACTGTACTCGATGAAGTGCGCAACGGCTTATTCTATTTCAACGAGACACTGTTCGATGTACTGCCAGATGTATATCATGAATTGGAACGCTGCCTGGATAAGTACTATCCATCCGGAGGATGGCATGTGCCTACTTACCTTCGATTTGGTTCTTGGATCGGTGGCGACCGTGACGGCAATCCTTCGGTTACCCATGATGTAACATGGGAAACATTGAAGATGCAGCGTACTCTTGCGATTCGCAAATACGAGGAGCGATTGAAGTCCTTATTCCGTACGCTTAGCTTCAGTACTACAATTGTATCTGTATCTGAGGAGCTGCTTTCCTCGATTGCAGAGGACAGCCGCAATGTGACATTGACGCATGCGGGATACTGGAACAATGAGAAGGAACCGTATCGTATCAAGTTAATCTACATGTTCGAGAAGTTGAATAATATACTGGATGAGTCGACGAAGGGGACAGCACAGCGTTACAACAATCCGCTTGAGTTCTTGGAAGATCTGAGAATTATTGACCGGAGCTTGCGCCACCACTTCGCAGATTATGTATCAGACACGTATGTGAAGAAACTGATTCGTCAAGTAGAACTGTTCGGCTTCCACATGGCGACACTTGATATTCGTCAGCATAGTAAAGAGCATGAAAATGCAATGACTGAAATTTTGGCTAACATGAACATCGTGGACGATTACAGCAGCTTGAGCGAAGAGGAGAAGATTGAGCTTCTTAATCGCTTGCTGAATGATCCTCGTCCATTGATATCGGAATATATTCAATATAGTGAATCTACAACTGAAGTACTGAATGTGTATCGTATCGTCTATGATGCACAGAAGGAATTCGGTGAGAAATGTATTACAAGCTACTTGATCAGTATGGCGGAGGCAGCGAGCGATGTGCTTGAAGTCATGCTGCTGGCGAAGGAAGTAGGCTTGTTCCGCAAAGAGAAAGGCAAAGTACACTGCACATTGCAGGCTGTGCCGCTTTTCGAGACTGTCGACGACCTTCATGCCGCACCTGCGATCATGAAGACGTTGTTTGATTTGCCGATATACCGCAGTGCTGTTGAAGCAATGAATGATCTGCAGGAGATCATGCTTGGCTACTCAGACAGTAACAAAGACGGCGGTGCATTTACAGCGAACTGGGAGCTTCGTATGGCTCTGAAGGAACTGACGGCGTCTGCGAAGAAGTACGATGTGAAATTGAAGTTCTTCCATGGTCGTGGCGGTGCACTTGGTCGTGGTGGTATGCCATTGAATCGCAGTATTATGGCTCAGCCTCCACACACGATTGGTGGCGGCATCAAGATTACGGAGCAGGGTGAAGTATTGTCTTCCCGCTATTCCGTACAAGGTATTGCTTACCGAAGCTTGGAACAAGCTACTTCGGCACTTATACAAGCGGCTACGCTGGCTCGTACGCCGCATACGGATCTGTATGAATCGAAGTGGAAGGAGCTCATGGAGAGCATCTCCCAGGCTTCGCTGAAGAAGTATCAGGATCTGATCTTCCGTGATCCAGACTTCATGACGTTCTTCAAGGAGTCTACGCCGCTTCCAGAGATCGGTGAACTGAACATCGGTTCACGTCCGTCGAAGCGGAAGAACAGTGACCGCTTCGAAGACTTGCGTGCGATCCCTTGGGTATTCGCATGGACGCAGAGCCGGTACTTGCTCCCTGCGTGGTATGCAGCAGGAACAGGATTGCAGAGCTTCTATCAAGGCAAGGAAGAGAATATGGAAACAATGCGCCATATGTATCAGAATTATTCCTTCTTCCAGTCTATGATCGACAGCTTGCAAATGGCACTTGCGAAGGCGGATCTTGTCATTGCCAAGGAATATGCAGGCATGATTAAGGACGAAACCATTCGCGAGCGTATATTTACGCAAATTGAGGAAGAATTCAAATTGACTTCTTCGTTAATCCTGCAAATTACCGGACAAGAGGATATTCTCGACAATGTTCCTGTCATCCAGGAATCGATTCGCTTGCGCAATCCATACGTGGATCCGCTCAGCTATATGCAGGTGGAACTGCTGGCAGAACTGCGCGAGCTTCGTGAGAACGAAGAGGATGATGCGGTATTGCTGCGGGAAGTTTTGCTTACGATTAACGGTATTGCAGCAGGGCTTCGAAATACAGGTTGATAATGTCGGAATGATCGATTTCCGCAGGCTACGTCGATACGTAAACAGCACGAAGTAGCGACGATGCAGTCGAGTCTTGAGCGATCGAGGCTCGACTTTTCCTGTGTTTATACATAGGAAAGAGTGCGCCGGCAAAGAAGAGCAGCATTGCTTCTGCATCGACACACTCGCACCCCTAGGGCAGCGACAGGCAGGGAACGAGGCTTCCCGAATGAGCCATTGTTCATTCACTGAATTCGGTGAATGATCGTGAGCACAGTAAGATACGTTGCTCCCAAGGTTCGCATTCCTGCTTACGATGTCCGGCATTGTCATTGAGGTGCAATGATTGAGAAGACATCGGCATAAGAGCAGTGAGGATGGAGGGAGACGCTTGGATACGCTAGAACAACGGCTCGTGAGATTAGCTCGAAAAGGGGATACGCGAGCGTTTGCCGAGATTGTCGATTTATATAAGGATAAAATATTCCATCTTGCCTATCGCATGCTGAGTAATCGGCATGAAGCAGAGGATGTGGTACAAGATACATTTCTGCGTGTATATCGCAATTTGGATCGTTACGATGAGACTCAGAAGTTCTCGACTTGGATCTATCGTATCGGAACGAACCTGTGCATTGATCGCTTGCGCAAACGGAAGCCGAATTATTCCCTTGATGCAGAGATGAATGACCAGGAGGGCATTGACGGGTATGCGATGATCCCTAGCGATAATCGTACACCTGAGACATACTTGCTTGTAAGCGAGACTCAGAAAATGGTCCATGAGGCGATTGAGAGTCTCCCTGCAAAATATAAGACCGTGATGGTGCTTCGTTACTTAAAGGATATGTCGCTGCAGGAAATTAGCGATGTACTGGATATGCCTGTGACCACGATCAAAACGAGGGTGCACCGGGGACGAGAATTTCTCCGCAAGAAGCTGGAACGTAAAATCTGATAAAAAATAGCAGGCTAAAGAGTGAAACTATTTTGCATTCAAGTCGTATCGTATAACAAGCCGAATGAGCCCTAACGAAAATGTATAGAATGTTGGGAAAGACTTCGGTGCATGACGATACGTCCCAGATAGGGTCATCCTTCTTAATGTAGGATGCGCCATCGTATCTGATTGGAGACTCCATGAAAGGATTGGCTCAAATGGATTGCAAACAAGCCGTCTCATTAATGCATGATTTACTAGATGACGATTTGACACCGGAATATGCACTCGAATTGAAAGAACATATGCTTGCATGCCCGGATTGCCGCGAACGATTTCGTCAGTTAGAGGAGATGGATACTCTGCTGTACAGCTTCAATCACCGAGTGCAGCCTGTATCGGATGATTTGACGGCACGGGTCATGAGCGTTATACCGAAGCCGAAGCAGCAAAGTGCGTTCATGCTATGGGTCAAACGTCACCCAGCCATTACCGTCGCAGCCGTCTTTGTGTTGGTTATGATGACAAGTGCGCTAAGTATGTGGAATGCGGATAAGCAGCTTATGGTTAAGGGCGCTGATCTGAATGGAGTTGTCGTAGAGAATAATAAGGTCATCGTGCCTTCGGATAAAGTAATATCAGGTAACTTAACGATTCATAACGGAGTCGCAGAAGTGTACGGCAAAGTGAAGGGCGATGTAACCGTCATTGACGGGAAGCTGTATCAAGCATCTACGGCAAATATTTCGGGATCGGTTCACCAAATTGACGAAGCACTAAGCTGGATGTGGTACCAGCTTACGAACTTGTTCGGCACGGGGCCGTCGTTGCCATAACGAATGACAGTATCCGTATCTGTTGTACCGAGGCTCTCCTGCAGCTATTGCAGGAGGGCTTTTTTGTAAGAATGGATAAGAATGGGATATAAATTTTGCTTCATCAAGACGAAAAGGTTATAGTTATACATAGAGAGGTGCTTCATCTTCTCATCAGGATCTTATCAGGGGAAACGAACGCCGGGGGTACCTGCATGAATTATTTTGCGGACATGTCGTGGAAAGACACGATCAAGAATATCATCGATATTTTAATCGTTAGTTATGTAATTTATAAGCTACTTGTGCTCATCCGCGGAACGCGTGCTGTCCAGTTGCTGAAGGGGATCTTTATCCTCGTTGTGACTTGGGCGATCAGTACGTGGTTTGATTTGTATACGCTGAAATGGCTTATGAATCAAATGTTTACGTTCGGGGTTCTTGCGATCGTAATTATTTTTCAACCTGAGCTGCGACGAGCATTGGAGCAGTTGGGTCGAGGGAAAATGTTCGGTGGACGCGCGGTAGCAGAGGAAGATGAGACGGCTCGTGTTATTAGCGAGCTTATTAAAGCAGTTAATTATATGTCACGACGTAAGATCGGTGCACTCATCGTCTTCGAACGTGTGACAGGGTTGAATGAATACACGGAGTCAGGCATTGCCATGAACTCCCGTATTAGCTCAGAGTTGCTCATTAACCTATTTATCCCGAATACACCACTGCACGACGGAGCAGTTATTATACAAGGCAGCCAAATTGCAGCAGCAGCTTGTTATTTGCCGTTGTCCGAGAATCCATTTATCAGTAAGGAATTGGGGACAAGACATCGGGCAGCTATTGGAATCAGTGAAGTATGTGATGCAATTTCTGTTGTCGTCTCCGAGGAGACAGGACAAGTGTCCCTTGCTATCAATGGACAAGTTGTGCGTGATATTAAGGAAGAATCACTCATATCCAAGCTGTTCGATGAGTTAAAGCCGAAGGCGAAGAAAGAACTAAAAATGTTCTGGAAACGAAAAGGTGAGCATCATGGATAAGTGGTTAATGAATAATAATGCAGCGAAGATTATCGCGTTAGTATTAGGTGTGCTTCTATTCGCTGTCGTACATAAAGACGATACAACACCGACTTCTCCGCAGCCGCTCATGGAATCTCGCTGGATTGATGACGTGCAAGTACGGATTGTCGGATTGGATACGAAGCAGCAGGTAATTAAATCCATACGGCCGGATAAGGTACGTATACAGGTTCGAGGCAAGCGGACAGCGATTGCTTCTGCATTGCCAGAAGATTATAAAGTAACACTTGATTTAACAGGCTATGGGAAGGGGAAGCATGTGGTACAGCTCCGTCATGAGTTGCCAACTGGAATCGACTTGATGTCGATGGAGCCGAGCAGTGCAACGATTGAGCTGGAGGATGTGCAGACGAAGGAGTACGAAGTACAGGTACAAACAGAAGGAACCCCTGCCAAAGGATATAAGGCAGGCACTCCAATTGTGCGTCCTTCGAACCGGGTCCATGTAACGCTTCCCGCATCTCGTATGGCTGAAGTAAAATCGATAGTAGGTACAGTAAGTGTCGATAAGGCGAATGAGTCTGTCATCACGAAGCGGGTGAAGTTGACGGCGTATAATGCGAGAGGCGATGAAGTGGAGGGAGCAGTCCTGACACCATCTTTTGTCGAGGTCGAAGTACCGATCACGAAGCCATTCAAGACCGTACCTCTCCAAGTGAATTTGACTGGACAATTAGCGGAAGGACTTGCTGTGTCAGCCTTGTCTCCAGATGTCAATCAGGTGACCCTGTACGGCCCTCAGGAAGCGTTGGATAAGATCGAATACTTGGATAATGTACAAGTCGATTTGCGCCAATTTGAAGCTGCTGGGACGTATAAGATAAAGGTACAATTGACGCCGCCTGCGAACATTGAGAAAATAGAACCGAGTGAGATTACTGTCGAATTGCAAATTTCGGGTGTAAAACAGCGTACGATAACGGACGTTCCTATTACACTAACGGGCGACAATGACCGATTGGAGACGACAATTGCGGAACCGGCTTCCCGCAAGATGGACGTTATTGTTGTTGGCGCACCGAATCTGATTGATGCGCTGAAGGTAAGTGACATTCAGTTGATTGCGAATGTGAATGACTTGCCTCCTGGTGAGCATACAGTGAACTTGCAGGTAAATTTACCTCGGTTCGTTCGACGAGTGGATTCAACTCCGCTAACGATCAAGGTCGTAATTAAGGATACGGAAGCGCCCGTAACGACATTGCCTGATCCGAAGCCTCCTACTTCGATCCCAGAAGAAGTAGGCAACGGCTCGACATCAGGAACCCAGAATGAGACGGGGCATCCAAGCAATCCATCGACCGACACTCATGAGAATCCGCCTTCCTCGAATGAAGCGGAAGGAACACCGACCGAAGCGGTGAACGGATCAGTGGAACATTCCAACTAGAGATGTGTGACATCTATGAATTGACGAATAGAATAATGAAAATCAAATTTACGACGTGAGAATAGATGCTGCACAGGATGGATTTATGATCGAAGTGCTAACTACAGCAGATCATATTGATTGATGGCAGCATGAAGGAGAAGCGAACGATGGGGAAATATTTTGGTACTGATGGTGTACGCGGTGTAGCGAATCAGGAATTGACAGCAGAACTTGCTTTTAAAATTGGACGCTGTGGAGGCTATGTACTGACGAAGCAGGCATCAGGCAAACCGAAGGTGGTTATCGGTATGGATACGCGTGTATCTGGCCGTATGCTTGAGGCTTCATTGACAGCAGGTTTGCTGTCAATTGGTGCAGATGTCATCCAGCTTGGGGTGTTGTCTACACCAGCTGTTGCATATCTGACACGTGTATTGGGTGCTGACGCAGGGGTTATGATCTCTGCCTCCCATAACCCTGTTCAGGACAACGGGATTAAGTTCTTCGGCAGCGACGGCTACAAGCTGCTTGATGAGACAGAACTTGAAATTGAGCAGCTAATGGATGCTGCTAAAGATGAGCTTCCTCGTCCAATTGGCGAAGGTCTCGGTACGGTTACAGTGGATACGGATGCGAAGTGGCGCTATGTAGAGTATTTGGAATCTACAGTTGATCAACGCTTCGATGGAATGCGTATTGTGCTCGATTGCGCACACGGTGCTGCTTATGAGTTGGCACCACGCTTGTTCCGTGAACTTGGTGCAGAAGTAATCGCTATTGGCGCTGAGCCAACAGGTCTGAACATCAACGATCATTGCGGTTCAACGCATCCGGAAATGTTGAAGGAAGAAGTGCTGCGCCACAAGGCTCATTTGGGTCTGGCTTTTGACGGCGATGCGGATCGCTTGATTGCCATTGATGAACATGGCGAGGAAGTTGACGGCGACTTCATTCTGCTCATTTGCGGCGATGCAATGAAGCGGGCTGGTCGTTTGAATAGTGATACGATTGTAACAACAGTCATGAGCAACATTGGCTTCTTCAAGGGTGCTGAGAAGCACGGATTGAATACAGCCAAGACGGCAGTTGGCGATCGCTACGTTATGGAAGAAATGCGCCGCGGTAATTATAACTTAGGCGGTGAGCAATCCGGACATGTTATCTTCTTGGATTACAATACGACAGGGGACGGCATGCTGTCTGGTATCCAATTGGTTGCTAACTTGAAGGCAAATGGCCAATCCTTAAGTGAAGCGAAGTCGCTTATGCGCAAATACCCGCAAGTGCTGGTGAACGTGCGTGTTGGGGATAAATCGAAATACCAAGGCAATGCAGCTATCGAGAAGGCGATTGCGGAAGTTGAGCAGGAGTTGGGTGACAATGGTCGCGTGCTCGTTCGTCCATCCGGGACAGAATCCCTGATACGTGTTATGGCCGAAGGCCCTGAGGCGGATATTGTAGAGGGATATGTAAACCGCATTGTAGAGGTTGTACAGAAAGAACTAGCTTAATAGGACTTGTTCAGAGCCGTTTGCTTGACGTTGTCAGGTAAGCGGCTTTTTTCCTATTTTCTGTAGCATTGTTGCGAAAAATGGCTAAAGTGAATATAATGTAAGAACATGTTCCGCAAATACAGAGTGGGTAAGGCGAAGCCGATGCCTGGAAGCTCAGCCAAGAAGCCGGTGTATGATGCAGGAACAGCTTATGCTAGAGGATGAGCCAGTCCTCTTCGTAAGGAAGATAGGAAATAGAAGATGATTCACATATAGAAAGTGAGGATTGTGAGGTTGGCAATGTAACGGGCAACCGTTCAAGAAGCGCCAGCGCTTGCTGCTGAATCGGCCATTGCAGCGAGTGGACGAGGTGGAGGTGTTCGAAATGTTCGGCGGGGACCTCCCGGTGTGTTACCGGCACCGTAAGAGCATTAGCGGAATGCAGGAGAGGCGACTTTCCTGACAACGCATGCTTACGCAGGTATGTTTGATAATGAGATGGAGATACACTTGCATAGTCAAGGCGTATCCATTTGGAGATACAATGCAGCTGATTATCGCTGCCATTAAGATTTAACTCAATTAACTACTAAGAATCGGGCTGTCTCGTGGATGGACAGAGCACACAGAGTCCAAGCTGGCTAACAAGCTTGCTTGTTGTGCTGCTTGGCGAAGTAGGCTATTACAAATTAGGCTGCTTCCCTCGTTATCCATGAGCTTATTGAACTTTATAAGTCATCCAATAATGCTATGCACTCACGCTTATGAGGCATGGACTTCTGTGTGCGACGTCGCCAACTGGAGAGGCCGCGAATAATCGGAGGTCTATATTATGTGTGGTATTGTCGGATATATTGGAGCTAGAAATTCTCAAGCGGTGTTGTTGGAAGGATTGGGCAAGCTGGAGTATCGTGGATATGATTCTGCTGGCATTGCTGTATTCACACCGGAAGGCTTGCAAGTGCGCAAGGCACAAGGTAGATTAGCTGTCCTTGCTTCTCAATTGGAGGATGAGCCGCTGCAAGGTTCGGTAGGCATTGGCCACACTCGCTGGGCGACACATGGCAAGCCTTCGAATGAGAATTCGCATCCACATACGGATGCATCGATGAAGTTCTCTGTTGTTCATAATGGTATTATCGAGAACTATATGGAGCTGAAGGAAGAGCTGATCGCGTCCGGAGTTGTATTCCGTTCAGAGACGGATACAGAGGTCATTTCTCATCTGATTGCTCAAGAGTATGACGGAGATATTGTGAAGGCTGTGCAGAAGGCTACAGCGCGTATGCGCGGTGCTTATGCATTGGCTGTCCTGACAGAGCATGAACCGGATAAGCTGGTTGCTGTTCGCTTCGCAAGTCCGTTAGTTATCGGTATTGGAGAAGGCGAGAATTTTATCGGTTCGGATATTCCGGCGATTTTGCAATATACGCGTCGAGTGTATATTTTGAACGACAACGAAATGGCCGTACTGACTAAGGACGCTGTCGAATTGATGACGTTAGAGGGGAATTTTATTTCTCGGGAAATGATTGTTGTCGATTGGGACGTGTTGACTGCGGAAAAAGGCGGTTACGACCATTTCATGCTCAAAGAAATTCATGAGCAGCCCAAGGCATATCGCGACACGATGCGCGGTAGAATGCAAGAAGATCGCAGTGGAATCAAGCTTCCCGAGTTGAAGCATTTGACTGCAGAGAAATTACAAGAAATTCGCAACGTGCATATTGTCGCATGCGGTACTGCTTATCATGCAGGTCTTGTCGGACGTACGCTGATCGAGCAATGTGCAGGCGTTCCCGTGGAGACAGATGTCGCTTCGGAGTATCGCTACCGTTCGCCAATTATTACACCACAGACGCTTGTTATTGTTGTCAGCCAGTCTGGTGAGACAGCAGACACACTCGCAGCACTCCGTGAAGCAAAACGCTGCGGTGCGACGGTTCTGGCGATTACGAACGTAGTAGGCAGCTCGGTTGCCCGTGAAGCAGACGATACCATTGTTACATGGGCAGGTCCTGAGATTGCGGTTGCCTCTACTAAGGCGTACACATCACAACTTGTTGCCTTCATGATATTCAGCCTGTACTGGGCAGAGAAGCTTGGCCTTCACGATCAGGCTTGGATTCGTGAGCAGATTGCTGCGATGCAGGCATTGCCGGAGCAAGTGGAGCGCATTCTGGAGCAATCTGATGAACTGAAGCGGGTTGCAGAGGACATTGCGAAGCACGACAATATGTTCTTCATCGGACGTGGTCTGGATTATGCGGTAGCATTGGAAGGATCGCTGAAGCTGAAAGAGATCTCATATATTCATTCCGAGGCGTACGCAGCGGGTGAATTGAAGCACGGCACACTTGCCTTGATCGAAGAAGGTGTACCTGTCATCGCACTCGCTACACAGACTGCGCTTGTTGAGAAGACAGTGAGCAACATTAAGGAAGTGAAGGCGCGCGGCGGTGTCGTTTATGCGATTACTGACGAAGCGAATGCTGCTGCAGTAGAGAAGGCGGTAGACGGCATGTTCGTACTGCCAGCTACGCTGTCTCGCTTGTCTCCTGCCTTGTCTGTAGTGCCATTGCAGCTTGTTGCTTACTATGCAAGCTTGGCACGAGGCAATGATGTGGATAAGCCAAGAAACTTGGCGAAGAGTGTGACTGTGGAATAGAGAAGAGCATTGATTGAAGTTATTTTAATAATGATTTATAAATTGTAATAAAGTCTGATTAAAAACATCTCACCTCTATAGATTTTAAGAGGTGAGGTTTTTTTATTGGTGACGAAAGAAAATAAAGTTTTAGACGCCCATGCCGCTAACGCGACACCATCAGATGATGAAAATGGGCGGATTGCGATATAATTTACTTACGGCTGGCGAAGGCAGGTCGGCAGTCAATGGTGCTTCGAGCCCGAGTCTTAGACTG
>NZ_JAMAVT010000038.1:0-8198 GCF_023713665.1 Paenibacillus sp. MER 180
TCTCCTTTGTTAAGTTCTCAGCAAACCTAACGATAGGAGGATTTTAAGGGGCTGACAAGTGCCTTTTTGCATTCAGCTTGAGCATTTTTACGCTGCAATTTTAGGCACTTTTAGTATGCAATAAACAAAAGCAGTAATAACTGAACCATATTATGACAAACCTGAATGGATTGCTAATGAAATTACTCGAGAAGAATTTATCTGTTTATCTTCTGAATCGAATGAGCGGGATGTTGAATTATTTCTGATTCTTCTATTTGGTTATAATCATATCAATATAGAACAGTCATTTCTTTTATCTTTTAATGAACTATTGGAGCAAGAGGGAGTTGTACTATCAGGTGGGATTGCTTTCTTTGAAGATGAGAACAAGTATATTTTACCGAGCTGTTGCTGTGGTTTAGAAGATTTCTCTGGTGTGATTGATACGATTATAAATAAACAAAGTCCGTGGATGGGGCATGATCCTGCTCCAGGTATTACATACATAAATGATCAAGTACATGTTTGGCCCGATGATCCGGAAACAATTGATAGTCATGTTAACAAGTCCATTCAATATTCATATAAAGACCTAATAGACAGTCTTGAAAATACTCGAAAAGAATTGCAGGGATTTATTGAAGGTCCATTATATGAATGGATTAATAAAAGAGACGAACAGATTGCTAGTACTATAAAAGATCGGATGAAACAATGGATAATCAAATAAGGGGATGATGGTAGTGAATATTATTAAGATCGATGAACAAACAAAGAAAAATATCCGAATCTCATTTGGATTACATTTATTTTTCTATTTGGATTCTGGGTTTCGTTCCTTTACTTAAATGATCAATTTTTATCAAATACTTTATGGGTTGATATGATTGGATGGGTAAGATATTTGGTAGTGGGATTATTCATTAAAGTATCAGAGCGAAATATACAAAACATTATCTCCGTCTCATTTATATCAATCATGGGTATCTTATTTTGAATCAACAAGATGTACTACAAAACGATTATTTACTACCTTATATATTATTACTAAACAATATTTGTATCTCTGTTATCTTATATATAATCATAAAAGTAAAGCAGCAATTAAAAAAGTTTAAAATGAGAGAACCTCGAAGTCCAATTGTCTAAGATCCATACAGAATAATACCTTAGTTTACCATACCTCTAAAGATCAAGTGATTTGATGTTTCACATTGAACTGAATCTACTAGAGTTAAGGAGTCTGCAATTAATATTGCAGGCTTTTTTGTATGTGGGGAGGAGCATCGGTGACCGAGGTGATTGCTCTCGCCGTAGGTAGAGCGGGAAAAATAACAAGACTGTTTTGACCCGGGAAGGGATTCTTAGGATAGTTGAAAAATTGCTAAAAATAAATTCCGTAAATTAGGCCACGAAGTAATTGACTTCTAGAAATTTCCTGTGTTATATTGTGCATACACGACATACACAATTTGATGAGGAGGTCCTGTATGCTGGCATTAGACATTCGAAACGTAAACAAGAAGTTTCAAAATTTTCAGTTAAAAGATGTGTCGTTTCAATTGGAAAAGGGTTATATTATGGGATTTATCGGTGCCAATGGCGCAGGAAAGACAACCACAATAAAATCGATCCTGAATATGATTCAAATTGACAGCGGTGAGGTCCGTATTTTGGGCAAAAACATTGCCGAACACGAAATCGAATTGAAACAAGAAATCGGATACGCATTCGGCGGCATCGATTTTTATACTCGAAGCAAAATCAAAACGGTGACCGATGTGATTAAAAAATTCTATACGAATTGGGATGATGAAACCTATTCCCGCTATTTGAGAAGATTTAAATTGGATGAAAACAAAAAAATCATCGAATTGTCGACGGGAATGAAAGTGAAGTACAGTTTGGCCCTTGCCTTGTCCCATGGTGCAAAGCTTCTTATCCTCGATGAACCAACAAGCGGACTCGATCCGGTCGCAAGAGATGATTTGTTGGATATTTTTCAAGAGCTCGTAGTAGATGGAGAAATCAGTATTCTTTTCTCCACTCATATTACATCTGACTTGGAGAAATGCGCCGATTTTATTACTTTTATCGAAAACGGACAGATTATCAACAGCTCTGAGAAAGATGAATTTATTGCGTCATATCGCCTACTGAATGGTAGCAAAATTCAGCTGGATCAGGTGAAAGAAAAGTTGATTTCCTACAAAGTAAATTCCTTCGGCTTTACAGGATTGATCCACACCAAAGACTTCGAACCAACTTCCGATATTCAAGCAATCACACCGAGTCTTGAGGAAGTCATGATTTATTTCGCGAAAAAGGAGGATGTGCATGTATAACTTAGTGATGAAGGATTTAAAATTAGGCGTCCATCCTATGTTTTTTATAATGCCTCTGATTCTGGGCGCCTTAATGCTCGTTCCTGGTTGGTTATATTTTATCGTCATTCTGTATTTTTGCTGGATAACGATCCCGAATATATTTGGCGGATATAGAACTCAGAACGATTTGATGTTTACCAGTATGATGCCGGTAACGAGAAGTGACATGGTGAAAGCAAGGATACTCGTTATAGTCATTCTGGAATTATTGCATATGGTTAGTGCAATGATCTTCGGTATGATAAATCTTCGCTTATATCCGAATCTGACCCACTATTTCTTCGCACCGCACATGGGTTTCTGGGGTTTATGTTTTGTTATGCTCGCGATCTTCAATATTATCTTTATTTCCATGTATTACAAGACGGCGTATAAATATGGCGGGGCAGCCTTGGCATCCATTTCGGCTGCTATGCTTTTTGCCGGAGTTGCACAATGGCTCGGAGTCCAGAATTCTTTTGTGTCAGACACTTTCAATGGCAGTGGTGCCCACAATATGACGCTTCAAATTTCCATCCTGATCGCAGGAATCGTGATATTTATTGCATTCACTATGATTGCTTATCAAATTGCGGTTAGACGGTTCCTAAAAGTGGAGATCCAATGAACGTATCTATTTCGAACACATCTGAAAAGCCGATTTATCAGCAGCTTTTCGAACAAATCAGCGCCCAAATTTTGAAAGGCGAATTAGAGAGCGGTTATTGTTTGCCACCAATTCGACAAGCAGCCCTGGAGCTTCGTGTTAGTGTCATTACCGTAAAGAAAGCTTGGGAAGAACTCGAACGAAGTGGTTTGATAAATACAGTAACAGGTAAAGGGTGTTTCGTAGCCGAATTCACATCCGACGAAATACAGAAAATACGCAACGAAATGGTTTTGAAGCAAATGGTTAACGACACTTCATACTACAAATCCTTTGGCCTCACCCTAGATGAAGTTATTGCGCTGTTGAAGAAGATTTATTAACGGCTGGCAGGTGTGGTTTATTACAAATTCATAAAGGAGTTGTAGTGTCATGAAAAGGTTAGATAGCATATTTCTCGTCGGATTGTTGCTGCTGATTGCCGGAGTTGTGTGGGCGCTCACGATGAATGGCATTGGAGCGAAAGAGTGGATTTTGCTACTATCAGGAACTATATTGGGCATCTTAGCCGGAGTGTTTCAAGGATGGATGCTAAAACTCAATAAACGAGGAAAAATCGGGTCGGGCATGAAGATATTCGGAATAGTTGGAGCAATCATCTTGCTTGTTGCTCTGAAGGTCACAATAAATATCTCAATTCCTTCGTATTTAGCTACGAGCGAGAGTGGAATCTGGGTGTCAGTTGTTTATGCTATTGGAGGCCTTCTCCTCGGACGTTCATTGTACTCCCGCCTCCGGTGAATGGAACGGAAAGCTCTCATGACGGGAGCTTTTTTCATTGGTTTTTACAAAGTACCACGTTATATTCACGCATCAGGGCTTTCGCCTCCTTATTGTCAGATGTATAATCCGAGGAAGATACAGCACACAACTAACGACCCAGCCTAATTGAAAATAGATTCATCCTGTTTTTTTCGCAACCTTATATGCATTGGAAACGTACGAAGAAACATAACATGTTGGGGAGTGACAGATGTATGAGTGAAAAAGGATGCATCAAATGCGGAAGCAGAGACGCAAGGACGAAAGAAGTAGCAATGACCGGCACAGGGCTATCCAAAATGTTCGATATTCAGCACAATCAATTTATAGTCGTATACTGCGCAAATTGCGGATATTCCGAATTTTACAATAAAAAATCTTCGGCTGGCTCGAATGTTCTTGATTTCTTTTTCGGTTGATAAGGTAAGCCAACAATAATTTAATAACACATCTTGTTGAGCAGGCTGCCGCAGCCTGCTCATTTTATTAGCATAAGTACAGTTTAGTTATAATTGTTTACTACCTTCTATATCATTTGTGAGATGCTATAATTGCAAAATATAACTAAATGGGTGGGGAGTTGGTACCAATGAAAAATTGTGATGAAGAGACTCGTGAGAAACTAAAGTTCTTAAAAGAGGGGATATTGTATGCTAAATAAATTAAGTGATTCCATTTATTATTTATCTAACCAAAACGCGAAAGAAAGACCGACATTAGGATTGGTTTGTGGAGACAAATATAGTCTAGTCATCGACGCTGGAAATTCTGTTCAACATGCTAGAGATTTTTTGAGTGAAATCGAAAAGGTAAACGTACCTCCGGTTAAGTATTTGGTAATCACACATGCACACTGGGATCATTTTTTGGGGATGAATGAGTATAATGCAACGATCATTGTGAATAGCCTTACCAATCAATTATTGAATACGTGGCGAAGCTATTCTTTTGACGATCGCTCTCTTCAAGAATATGTAGATGCTAAAAAGATGGATTCACTGTGTATGGAGATTATCAAGAGTGAAGTGCCTAATAGGGATGTGTTCAAATTAAATTCTTCAGATATTGTTTTTGATGGGTCTCTTGTTCTTGACTTAGGAAATAAGAATTGTGTTATTGAGAGAATCAGAAGCACTCATACTGATGATTCAACCATTGTTTATGTTCCCGATGAAAAAGCAATTTTCCTTGGAGATAGTTTTTATGGTACAACCAAAAATTCTTTATTTCATTATAAAAAGTCTCATTTAGAGCCAATGATAGAAGATATTCAGAAATTCGACGCGAGTCATTTCATAGCTGGTCATGAATCGATTTGTGATATCGAAGAAATGGATTTGTTCTGGAAAGAGCTAAGATCGGCCAGTAAAGCCACAAATTCAACTTCATTAGAGGAATCATTAGAGACTTTTGAAAATGAAAATAAAAGGAAGCCTATTGGAGATGAGCTATTCTTCATTAAAGCGTTTGTAAACGATCAGATATTACATTCAGAGGAGCGTTAATTTGAAGTGATTTTATGATGCCGCAGAGACCCTATAAGAAAGTATTCACGCCGGGGGCTTTCGCCCCTTGATTGCCAGATGTATAATAATGGATGAAGGTTAGACAACAGACGAGCCAGCCTAAGAAGAGAGCTATCTAAGGCTGGCTCGTGTCGTGAAATACGGGAACGTTATTTGGAAGGTATGCGAATTGCATTAAAACCATGTTCAAACTGTAAGTTCAAAACCAAAATAGGAACGCTTGTGCGCGGATGTGGAAAAAGGTAAAATATAACTACAATTGAATCTTGGGTGGGCATGGTTTCCCTTCGAAAGGAGGTGAAGCCATGGAAGTAAAAGATGCGATAACGATCATGCTCCTCTTTGGAACATTCATTCTTGCTCTTTTAACGTACATTAATCATAACAACAAGAGAAAGTAAAAACCCACCCCAAGGTTGGACGCCAAAGGTGGGTTTCCATTCATGAATGACTAAGAAGGGATTACCCATCCAAGCCAATTGTATGGACCAAGTGTTAGCGCACTTGGTCTTTATTACATATATAGTACCATATCAGAAAAGATGTATCAAAGGATTGAAAAAATGTTGAAACCAAAAAGACGTGGTCATTCACAATCGAAAGAATCTCGAAGATGCGAAGATGGCATCCCCCATTAGCTAACACCGTATCTACGCTGTGGGATCCTTGGTTCGCGAGAAGGGATAAGCAAGAAGTGTGTTCAGCTCACAACCATGCGAGACTAAGTCCATTCGGAGCTTTAAGCCTCTCGGGTTCGTGAATACAAGAACGTTATATAAAATACAAAATTACTAGGAGGGAGATTAATGCAAACTTGTGCATTATGTAAGAATATAACAACCCTTAAAGGAAGTCATATAATCCCAAAATTCGTGACGGAATGGATTAAGAAAACAGGAATCACAGGATATTTAAGAAAGAGCGAGAATGACTACAAAAGAAGAGAGCAAGATGGGTTCAAAAAATATCTATTGTGTGAGAAATGTGAAGGTTTGTTCTCAAAAACCGAAAAAAAATTTGCTGAAACAATTTTTATTCCCTACTTAAAGGATAATCAAAATGAATTTGAATATCAGGAATGGCTTAACTATTTTGTTACTTCTGTTAATTGGAGACTATTGTATCTAGAGTTAATTGATTATCTCAATAAAGAAATAGACATTACCCAGAATAATATTGAAGAAATAACCAAGGCAACTCAAGATCTTGGGGGCTACTTATTAGGGGAGAAAAGTTTTCCAAGTAATGTGGAGTCCCATATCTATTTTTTAAATGATCTAGCCTTTGTTTCACATGCTCACTTAAGGCCGATATCCTTTTTCAGGAGAAGTATATTTGGGTTTCTCTTAGAGAATAATGACCCGTTTGATTATAGTTATGTTTACTCAAATTTATCAGGGATTTTACTTGTTACAACAATTAAAAAGACTAAATTTGACATATGGAGAAATACTTTAATTAGAGATCAAGGTAAATTAACAACAAATCAATTAATAGGGAGTCCTGTTCTAGGTGATTTGATTTCCGTTCTTGAACATGCTAATGAAGGGTCTGTACCCGAACATCAGTCACAGAAAATTTTGGAGCATCTTAAAAATAACGAAGACAAGATTAAAAACAGCAAATTCATTGAGGAATTTATAAAGGATCAAGATCTACAAGAATTATATCGTAAATTGTTCAAGGAAGAGTAATTTGGTACATCGTGGGCGTACACCCTTGGTTGACAGGTGGAATTCTCACAGAAGTATTTTTGAGCAACACATTGATTTCAGTAAGATAAGAGTTTTTTAAGGGAAATCAACGTATGAAACTAACAACTTAGGCGAAACTCTTGAAAGGAACCAAATTAGAATCATATTTTAAGTCTTGGAGGAACTTATTATGGAACCTTTAATAGAAACCTACTTAACTGATGTTTTATATCCTAAATTGAAACAATATAGTATTACTGAAGACGTAATTAATAAGGTTGGTACTGATATTAAAAGTCGAATACACTCCTTGCTATCTCATTGGAATAATACTGAATTTAAAAGAACTTTATTAGTTACAGGGATTGAAGAGGCATTTTTCTATCAGCCTCCAACACAAATTGAAGTGCGTTGTCTTGTAGTGTTAACTATTAGAAATAGCTTATTTGAAGATCTTTCAAGTACAAATGAAGCTGCCCAATCTCTAGGTCTTGATAAAACAATCATCCCTGAACACGACGTAAGAAAATTCACATCAGATGCAATAAACTATTTTAGTGGAATTGATTTATCCGAATGTTCGGGTACTTTAGAAAGTGGTAAGGATATATATGGAAGTCTAAAAACATTATATCCTAGAGCCTGGAATGTATTGAAGGAATTGGGGGATATAGTTTTCCGAAATAAGAAATATGCAGTAATAAATCACTCGAATTCTCGAGTACATAATGTAAAACTTAAATCTGACAACTTAATTAATATTGATCAATACTATAAAAAGAAGACTGTTATCTTAAGCGGGATGGATCCCAATATAGATCCACATTTATTGAATGTACTTAAATCAATTCAAGAAGGCACACCATTCTTTTTTACAGACTCATTTAAATCTATCACTAGAAACCCAGATAAATTATTTAAAGTCATCGAGAATGTTCTTGCAAGAAATGCTTCAATTGTGACATGTAACTTTTATTTGAGTCAGGAATATGTAAGTTGTAGGGGTAATCTCCTAAGACCGGGTCATAGCCGAAAAGATATATTGGAAAACCTTAATAATAGATCTGGACTGACAAAATAGATCGGCTACACTTAGTTGGACAGAAAAATTAAGGGCTAGTAGAATTAACACATCATAACAAGGAGCGGATCTACTATGCCAAGAATAAGACGAACATTTACAGATGATTTCAAGAAACAG
>NZ_JAMAVT010000039.1:0-6263 GCF_023713665.1 Paenibacillus sp. MER 180
TCCCATTCTCGTATAGCTGAACCATCTGTTTCTTGAAATCATCTGTAAATGTTCGTCTTATTCTTGGCATAGTAGATCCGCTCCTTGTTATGATGTGTTAATTCTACTAGCCCTTAATTTTTCTGTCTAACTAAGTGTAGCCGATCTACCCCCTCATGCTAGCAGATAAAGGGTTCAGCTTAAGAACTTTTTATCTCTATCAAAAGAGGGGGTAGACTTAATTGCTATTCAATTAAAAAGTCTTTGATATCGGCAACTTCGTTGTTGTAATCCATTCGAATATAATCTAGAATTTCAAACTGACCATCAATTTGTTCAATGGTGAACTTCAAGTTGATAACATCTCCAGAAAACATTCTCGAATTTCGATGATTTAAACTCTAAATGCGACAAGCCAATCCCATGGAGCTGCCTTAAACGCATATTGAAACGCTTTTTTCACCCAATTTACAATCGACAACTCTTGGTACGTTTCGCATTCTTACTTACTACAATGTCATGGAAATTTGGGCAAAGCTGCTCCGTATGCCAAGGAACTGCGTGCGATTGCGTTTGAGGAAGGACAAGATGATTACATTGCCGAGAGCTGGTTGTACGAGTCTGTCGCATTAATGGGAATGAAAAACTTTGAAGGCGCACTGCAAGTCACTCAGCAATATGCCGTTTATGGTGATCATTACGCATGGCTCTCCAAGCTGAATGAGCGTTATATATACATTGAAATAAAGCAAACCGAGCCAATTGAAGAGCTCATGAGCCTCTTGAAGGATCACCAGTTTCTGATTGTTTTGCCTGTTGCACTAGAAAGCTACGTCAGTAACAGCCTGTTCCATGACGCAGCCCAATTCCTCGAGAAATATAAAAATTACGTTGGCGATTTATTATCCAGAAAAGACCCTTTCCACGTGAAGCACAAATTACGCCTTTCTCATGCGCTGGCACAATACTATTTCAAAACATAATGCAATATCTCTGTTAGAGGCTGTTTTGTCAGAATAAGTAAACAGACTTGCCCAATCTGTAATTTGTCCCCATTTACTACATGAATCCAAATCGGGTTTGTGGCAGCCAACCGTACCGTCGATTGCTCGGCCTTCTCTCCCTACTCCTACTATTGCGCCTACCCAACTAAGCCATAGAAGAACAGCTTTATGAATTACTCCATGCTCCGAGTTAAGTGTTCCCAAACCCCCGCGCCTGCCAATATCGGTTGTTTTTTATCAAAAACATAGTTCATGGCGCGGAAATTCCGAGTCCTGTTAATGTTCGATGTAATTAAAAAAAGCAAACGCCGTAGTCCTTGTTGTTATCAAGAATCGCGGCATTTTTTTATATTCCTTTTATGTTCCTTTTTAGTTTTAAGGCTTGGAAATAATTTTGATTCCTTTAAGGTTTAAATCGGTAAACGTTGTCCAGATAGGATCATATACTTTATAACTTCCATTAGCAATTGGGCTTGAAGTGCTGTCAATTGTGATTTCTCCTGTATTGATTCCGGCTAAATCAAAAGTCCAACCTTGAAGATCATTATTATAAGCATAGTTGGTTAGGATAGGGCCTCCACTGTCTCCTTTTATGGACGTATATCCCGTAGCTAGTACCTCGGCACGATTATAGCCATATCCAGATACTCCCCAATAAATATCGACATTTGAATATTCAATTTTACCCGACGAAAAAGTTCCACTATTAGCGCCCCTTACATAAATTGTATCGCCGGGTGTATCACTTGTGTAGATTCCCGTAGTCATCGCCATATTTGAAGTGGAGGGATAAGGAACTCTTGAACGTCCACTGTAACTTGAATTCAATGTTATATAGCCGGCATCAGCGGTTTTGTCTGATCCATCGCCAGACGAAGAAGTTCTGAACGCAAAATTGCCAATGGAAGGTGTATCCCTCATTGGTTGGTACCACGCGGTATTGGTTCTTGCTTTATCTTGGCAATGCCCAGATGTAACCAACACCTCTTGATCACTTTGATTAACGCCGAAGTACCCCGCTGTACATATTTGATAATAATACTCACCCGAGCCTGGAACTTTTTCGTGTATATCGCCGCCTATTTTAGAACCCATGGGAAATGGAGAACCGTAATGCGTATCATCGGTGTGAAGAGTAAATGCCGAGGCTGGTACTGTAGTAAATTCAAGCATCTCTGATTGTGGGATAAGCGATGAGACCGTATCATTATTGACATGTGCATCTTCGTCGATCGCAATAATCAGTTTGTTATTTTTCACATCAGGTATGAGTGCACGAACAGTACCAGGCGTGACACTCTCCATAATTGTTACTTTCGCATTTTCGATATCTGCCCAAGAAAATTTCGTAACCTGAAATTCAACCTTGTCACGGTTTTGAATGGAATTTAAAACTTTTGTTTTTAAGGATTCCGAGTCCTCCGTAATTTGGATGACTACCGTACCCTTGTCGGCATCGTAGTAATGTCCTGAGAACTCATGAGGATCATTTTCAATTAACTTTTTAATGTTGGGAAAATCCATTTTGATTCGTTGCTTTTCTGCATAATTGTCCAGAAGCTCCGTATCACTTAGTTTATCTGGGGCAGTAGTCAGCTCCAAGGGATACGGTATTTTATTCATCGAATTTTTTTGAGTGATTTCCGCGATTTCAGAAATGGATCCGTTGACAGTTGTCCATTGATACTTATCCTCCGTATTTCCAGCGGCATTAATGCTTGAACTGATGAGCAAGAAACTGGAAAGTGCAATCGATCCTATTAGCTTTCTGATTGTCATTTCACGTTCATTCCTTTCTTCGTTATTGAATCTTAAATATAGAACGCTTCACTCTACACCTCCTTTCAGGATATTATGAGACATGCCTCTAAATAATAACGATTCAACTCTCTCTTTTCTAACGATATTATTTAAAAATTAAATAAAAAGGCAGATTCTTTAAGCAAACCTAAGAAAATTAAATTTAAACTGAAACAAAAACCAACCAATATACGTCTGTTTTAGTGGAGGTGGATAAATTTGAAAAAATGTTTAGTTGCTCTGATCCTTTTGGCTTTTCTCGGTTCCCCGTCTTTGGGCGCAAAGCAATCTGTCGCAGTAGAAGCAGAAAAACCCGCTTCTTCGACCCGACTGATTACGGAGCAACAAAAATTATTCTCAGTGAAAATTTCGGCCCCGCAAAAGGTAACAGCTAATGAGGAATTTATGATCAAAGCTGATCTAAAGAAAGAAACAGAAGAAGACCTGACAATGATGAGTGGAACGAAATTATTCGTCTATATAATTAAGGATAGCAGTGGTAAACAAATCAACTCCTACCCGATTAAGTCAGCCGGAATGAACTGGGTGTTCAAGGGCGAGGCAGGCAAGAAAACTTCAGAAAATTACAAATACAAAATAAAGGAACCCGGTGTTTACGAAGTTTCAGCAATTGGCGAATTTGCGATAGAACAAGACGGGAGTTACAAGTTTCATAAAATCCAGACAGATTCAAAAAAAGTGGTTGTAGAAAAGAAAAAAGAACTAAAGTAAGAAGTCAAAATGACTTTGACATGAGGACATTACGGGCATGACTCTCTGGAATAACCAGATGAATCCTAGTGACGATTCGTATTATTAGTCAACTCAACCATGCCCACCACTTCATGAATTTCGTTGATTCCGTACCCCTTCAACGGAAGCCAAATGACATCATTCAATTGTAAATAAGATTAATCGTTTTCTGAATGGAAAATCCTCTTTAACTACATCTTCCATCATCGTCCGCAACTGATACAACCGAGGCGAAAAAATAGCCATTTCCTACTACAGAAGATTTCTCATCTTGAGAGACTTGGATACGAGCGGAGCCGGCAACGAAGCCTTATGCCAGCTGATTGAATATTTGCCTATACTCCCTGATTCGCTAAGGCTCGATGCCTACTATCGCATTCTTACATACTACAATGTCGTAGAGAACTGGGCAAAACTGCTCCAGTATGCCAAGGAATTGCGCACTGTTGCTTTTGAGAAAGGTCAAGATGATTATATAGCAGAGAGTTGGTTGTACGAGTCGGTTGCACTAATGGGAATGAAAAATTATGAGGGTGCTTTAAAAGCAACACAGCAGTATGTTTCTTATGGGGATCATTATGCTTGGCTATCTCAATGTAATCGTCTCTATATCTTTATTGAGATGAAGCAAACAGAAGCTATCGATAAACTCATGAATATGCTTGAAGGTGACCAGCTACTTCTTGTCCTTCCAGTTGCTTTAGAATGTTACGTTAGTAATGGTCAACTCCAAGGTGGTCAAGAATAAGCAGTGATACTGAATCAGGCTATCAAGTAAGCAATATCGGATCGGGTTGGTCTCCATTGGAATGTGATATCGGGTCAGGGTGGTAAGCAACATCGGCTAGGGACGGAGCGCAAGGGTTTGTGACGCGAGGATTAGAGCATTGGTATAGGTTCAAAACATACAGATAGCGACTCTTGAGTTCAAGGGTCGCTTTCTTAATTAGGATAATATCCAAAATATCAAGAGTATCTAGGGATTAGAATCCATCCAACGGAAGAGCCGCATGGCATAACATCTTACTACACCAATTGGAACATCATCGTCATCGCCGAGAACGAATTGGCCAATCCGTGCATCATCCAGCTTGGAATAATCGATCCTCCTGCTAACTTCTCATTTATGTATCCCATAAACCAGCCAATTAAAACAGTAAATAACGTTATGATAACAACATTGATAATTCCGGTTCTTGAAAAAAACATAACTCCGTGCAAACAACCAAACAATAACGCCTGAACCGTGTTCCCTGTTGCAAATCCAAACGCAGAATTCAATCTTTTCCCGATAAAACCTCTGAATAATATTTCTTCAGATAAACCGGTTTGTATAAAAGCATACAGCAAAGCCGCAGCTATACCTGAAACGCCTACTCCATAAAATTGCGATGCAGCAACATCGGTGTCATTAGTGAAAAACAAAATAATTATCCACCCAAGAGATACGAACAAGAGAAGCGCTAAGAAGAACAAGATGAAAAAGGGTTTTCTTTTCTGGATAACAGGAAGTTTGCATCCAATCCATTCAAAAAAAGACTGCTTCTTTCTGGCGAAAAGGAACCAGCATACCAGAGGAATTGCACTAAATAGGATTACTTGTATAAGGGATGAAACCAACATAGGAACAGTCATCGCTTACTACTCCTCTCTCTTGTACTCTAAAATGTCGCCAGGCTGGCAATCAAGCACTTTACAAATCGCATCAAGCGTAGAGAAACGAATCGCACTTATTTTCCCCGTTTTTATATTCGAGAGATTAACATTTGATATTCCTACCTTCTCCGCAAGCTCGTTCAGAGATATCTTACGGTCTGCCATCACACGATCCAGCCTCAAAACAATAGCCATATACACACATCCTTACAGAGTTTCATCGGATTGCTGTTGCAGCATTCTGCCATAATCGAATATTTGAGCTAGACAAAAGAATACGACTGCGACCAAAATATAAAACAGCTCAAACGACACATTAACCCTTGCCGCTGGCGTGACCATTTGTACCATTACTATTTCAACAAGTCCAGGAATAATGGCCATGCCAGCTATGAGCAAGGATATCCGTTTCAAACGCTTCATATGCTTGGCTACAAACGGTGTATAGTCCTTACTAATATCTTTAAAAATCCACCCGGCAATAAATAGTATCACCATGATTAGACATAGCCTCACTACATCCCCACTGAATGTAATCATCAGATCGGATTTTGCGTAATCACTATGGTCGGTATGTAACAATATAGAGCTCATAGTGTTTATTGCTGCTGGAATTTCATCCACTGACACCTGAGCAAGCCACAGAATTGCAGCAATCTCCGCCATCGTTACTACCAACAGCATGATACACAGTATTCGCAAACAAACAGCCAATATTTTGCTCGTTTTCTGAATTTTAAGGGTGCTCATATGTTTCCTGCTCCTTTATTAAGATGATTAGAGCATAACAAAGAAATATATGTATATCAATAATAATTTAATGTTTATCATTAAATTATTATTGATAAATATTCAAAAAACAGGACTAGCCTAATGTCTCGAATTAAACTAAACTCTTATTTTTATATAACGTCTTAAAACAAAAAAAACCGCATTATATGCGGTCAGATTGTTGAGAAACCCTGTCTTTTTATAAAGCACAGGGTTTCTTTTGTTTTGCAGTCTAGGGATGTAAGAGAACCCATGGTGGTTATCCTCGTCTTTCTAGGCGATCCAGGTGGATCGCCATCT